>JABJKH010000103.1 GCA_018660465.1 Rhodospirillaceae bacterium | reverse complement strand
GCACAACGCCTAAGTTATGGTTTATTTTTAGAATTGTCCGTCAGCACAACTTTAATCTCACGCCATACCGATAACCCATAATTATCACCTTCCTCTTTGGCCGCTGCCGTTCCTTCAACCGCTATCCTACGCGCACGGTATATCGGCCCCATTTAGGGACCGGTTTCTTTTTGTGCCTTTCGGGTCGTTAGATTGTTGGTGCCGATCAATTGAGACCACCGTAGAAAAGCCGTCATTATTGAAGGCAGTATAAAATTTCGCCTAATAGCCGAGGGTGAGGATTCTAATATTAGACATGTCTTGGGCGTGTTTGCAGCATTGTTCCACATCGCGATGCCGTTGGGTGGGAGCCATCTGGAATACCAACCTTGCTATCTTATGATTAAGACCGGCACTGCACTATTACTAAGAACTTCGTTTGCAACACTTCCAAGAAGAGCCTTCTTTACACCACGTCGCCCATGTGATGCCATTACAATAAGATTGCAGCCTTTCGAAGTCGCTGTCTCCAAAATACCTTCCGCTGGATGCCTATCCGCAACGTGCACACATTCGCACGAAACGCCGAGTTGTTCTGCCGCTTCTTTAGCCGAAGCCAATATTAATTTTGATGCCTCTGCTACGATGTCTTCATATTGCGCTATAGGGTTAGGATTTCTATGCTCCGTTTCACGAGCAATGTCGGACACAGACCATGTTTCAGTTGTCGTCACGACGGTGACTGGGATGTTGAGTGTCTTAGCAAGTTCGAGGCCGTGGGAGAGGCCTCGAGTAGCTAGTTCTGATCCATCGGTAGCAATTAGTATATTTTTGTACATCGTTTTCTCCACGCGTCTCGGCATCAAGTTAAATTATGAATACTTCGAGCTTATCTGTGTTAGCCCCTTATTCCATATCCTCAGTATCTGCCCATAACTGAATCACAGGGGTTCGATCTTCAATGTGCCAAACGTTTCCTGGTGCAGGTCGAAGGCCTCTTCGTACTGTTTCGCCCGTATCCGGCGATCTGGATGTTTGCCACCGACCATTGATAGGTCTATTTCCAAAGCCTCAAGGAGTAACGAAGAGATGGTCTTTATGTTTTCCTCGCAGGCCAGTTTATGAGCAGACACGATCCTATCACTTAAACGTCGACCATCTGTCATATCGGCTTCCTCCAGTAATGGTTGGGTGCGATAGCAGTATACGAAATTTGCTGCTCAAAACCCTTGACCTTGGTCATTCCGATTGGTTGTTCATGCGACCGCCTCCAACTGTTCAGCATCGGCAATGAAACAATCACTCCCGGTCAGTGCAAGGCAGCACGAAGTCTTCTGGATATGAAGCAAGACAAGCTATGTGAATTAGCGGACGTTGCCATAAAGACGCTATCTGATTTTGAAGGTGGCAAGACCAAGCCGTACGGCACCATACTGGAGAAGATACAGGCAGCACTTGAGGACGCCGGAGCATTGTTCGTAGACCCGAACGGGTTGGGGGCGGAGTGAGGTTGAGGAAGAATTAGACCTAGCTTGAGCTTATTTTGGCGGGGGCATGATAAAATAGCTTTTTTATACCGGGGGAATCGTCGATCCATACTTGTGCCCTTAAGCTTTCAGCACCCCCGTCTTCCACGAGCGATTCACCGCAAACCATCTCCGCCGCTGCTAACTCGTTTTCGGCCTCAATAGTTGTATCGCTTCCCTCAATCCATATTGCGTGCTCAAAACACTTAACACCAAACTTTGTCATCTCCGTCTCCCTTGCTCCATAAGGAAAACTAGTTTTCAGAATGGAATTCTACCGCCAGTGACTCCGGCTCTAAATTTTCCTTTGCAGTCGCTGGTTCTTGCTCCCTCATGCAAACAGGGACGAGTCCCGTCAGCTGTTCACACGAAGCCTCTTCGGAGGCTTCCTTAAACCCGTGGAATGAATAATCCGTGGCCAATACAGTCAGGGCCACAGAGAAAACCATCCCGGCGACGAAGGTTAGAACGTATCTACCCATCTTGAAATTTCCGCAGCGATTAGGTGGTAATGACACTCCCACGAAGACCACATATTATAGCACATTTTCTGTTCATTTTACAGACGAATAGGTTGGCGAATGGGAGGCGGCTGAGGGAGGAATAAAAGCAATACCGGATATTGGAGAAAATTGGTGGTCTCGGGAAAAAAATTGTGGCCTTGGGGTGAATTAGGAGAATGTCTGGTTTTGAAAGAATAAGCCTCTGACGACACTGTCATGGAACCGGCGAGTTCGCATCGAGTATGTCTCCGCTTGCTATTCTATGATTTGGCACCCTCCGAACTTCCACCTCAAGACCAACTAAACTATAGGGCAAAATAAATCCTAGCCACCATGACCTAGGTCAATGTGAAAGTAAATATTTCCCCTATAATGAACCCACTGTTACGAACTGAGACGGAGGTTAAAAAACTGACACCACCAAACAGCAAAGTCGAAAGACAAGCTGATAATCATGAGGCTCGGCGGTCCTGACCGGGCGGCGCTTCGAGCGCCAGTGGAGAGCCCCGATGAAAGACTCGGGGCTTTCGTGTTATTAGCCCTATAGCTTGAATATAATGTCCGCTATTTACGAGGGTAATGCGGACCTAGTTTGAGGGTGCTGATTTAGACTGTTTCTGACCCTAACCGGTAATGGCAAAAGGGAGTATAATCCATGCCCCAGCAGTATAAACAGATGGACATCCTTACACTCATCAATCAGCTACTTTGCCATCTGGGACTTCATGATTACCAAATCATCGAAGCAACATTCGGGTTCGGTGAGAGAGGGGGCGTCGAGCGCGACCAGTGCCGCTGTTGCGGAAAGGTGCGCACACGCCAAATTTAGGTTCGGCGACCATCACTTATTATTTGGCATTGGAGGTAGCCATGGACTTAGACAAAGATTTAGAAAAGAACCAACGCTTCTTACGCGAAACTGAACATGAGATCCGCCTTACTAATAATAAAATAATCCATGAAAACGTTGCGCCCATTACATCGGAACGAATTGTTTCTTTTGCGGTAGAAATTGCAAAGTTACGGGCACAATATATTACGGCTGCCTTTGATTTCGCGGATAAGAGACCTTTGGATGGTTTACAAAGCGATGTGGAAATTGACGACCTTGAAAAGTGTCGCCGTGGGTTTGAGGAGGCCCGGGACGCTTTCATCGCACTGCAACGCGCCATTGAGTTAGGATATGTAACCGTTGAATATTCTAGGGGCGGTGTTCGTTGATCCTAATGGGTTGGGGTGGGCAGGCTATTTGTCATCGGGTTCAATGAGTCCTTGAACATAGGGGATGTATGCCATGTCAGACGTGAGGATGTGACTTTGTAGCCATTGTTTTAGGAATTCGACGAAACCTGCGACGTCGAATAACTTTGGATCGTCTAAATAGGACAGTCTGTACGATTCCAATAGACGTTGAAGATTTCGGTGCCCCGCCTTATGGCTCTCTATGTCGTCATAACCGCAGCGGTCCATAATGTCTTCTTCATTGGTAAAGTGATATTCAACATAGTCAACTAGTGCATCAATCGTGGCTTTTACAGACTCATCGGGGAAGCCCTGCGCGGCTTTGTCATGAAGATTATTAATCAGCATGAATAAACTACGGTGATCCTTATCGATGCGGGGGATCCCTGTGGCGTAGTTGTTTGACCACTCTACGAACGGCACGGATTGCCTCCAAAGTTAGTTGGAGATTAAAGCGTTAATGATGGTAGGAATAATCCACTTTGTCACTGTACCGGCGGCGGATTTCTGCAAAGCGTCGGTCGCCATCCATGCGAAGGTCAGGAATGACCCTTCGATCTTTAAGCATCCGTTTATCTCCGTCACCCGTCGAACTGCTGTATTTTTTCTTTCGGCGGTCGGGCATTATTCTTCTTAAAACACCTGAACGCCGTTCGGCCTTTTGGCAATCCGAGTTAACTCTACGTTCTAATTTCCTGCGGTTTTCCTGGGGCATAGGGGAATCAATCCTCCTTAGAATTAATTTAGGTCCTAATTATACAACAAAACCTGGTTAAATTGTTGATTGAAATCAAGACGAGGGAATGGGTTGGGGGTTGGGGGCTGGGGTTAGGTTGAGGGAAAAGTAGTTTAACGGAGGAAAAGATACTGTCCTATAGCTATGGTCCGTGAACCAAGTGCTATGCAACGCCTCCCCCGACCTTAATGTCCCCCACCTCGTTATCGACAATGACCGGCGTATCATAGTAGGTAATTTCGGGGTCAACGTTGAACATATTGCGGATGTTCTCCAACCATGGCCCAGAATAGCAGGTTTTTGCTGCCTCTAGACTTTCCCAAGTGTAAACGCCACCTGCAACGCCTTCCTCCGCACTGAATAGGAAGTTCTTGCGGATAAGGCCCGGTATAGCCTGAAACCCACTGGCGATGGCACCGACCTTCTCTTGATATTGCTCCAGAGTAAGGGTGTCAGGCTTTTTAATTTTTACAACGGCGGTAATCATGACGGTCTCCTTCAGGCTATAATTAATATAGCAAGTTAGGCCTAACAAAGAACCCCTGTGAATTTTATAGATTAAATTAATCCCTGCCCCAAGATGCCGATTTGCTGTAAAATTCCATGAGAAAGAAATCTGCATGAAAAAATATTCAGCACGATTGTCTGCGTGGGAAGGGCTATGCGCTACGCAATGGATAGCAGATATATTTCGTCATGATGTCTGCTTATAGGGGGTAGAGCGAGAGCATACCTAATCCATGAGAATCGCAAACAGCACTAGCCAGTTATTCCGGGAACAATGTGCTCTGGCGGCAGTCGTCACTTTCAGCCAACCGATGTCACTCCCCATATTATGAGGCATACGGCAATAACCCGCCGAGCCGAAACCGGAGCCGACATAAAGACGATCCAGGAATTTTCCGGGCATGAGAGCCTACAAATGGTATTGCGATACGCGCACCCTCAAGAGGCGGCAATAAATCGTGCATTAGACCGCATGGAAAGCGGAACCAATTTAGAACAATTGCCCGCCCGCACACCCCAACGTTCCTGACACGTTTATACAGGAATTACACACGCGCCTTATTTTCCGCCCTGTATAGTAAGCGCAGAAATTGCCTAAGTCATTGAAAGTAAATGGTGCGGACGGCCGGACTTGAACCGGCATGGGCGTGAGCCCGACAGATTTTAAGTCTGTTGTGTATACCAATTCCACCACGTCCGCGAATTGGGAACCCGGCTTATAGCATTCTCCGGGTGATAACTGCCAACATCAATTTATGTTTTTAGCCCTCATCCACAACTTCTTCGCCTAAGTCGTGGATCAGCGCAATCACGTCTTCCGCGACTTCGTCGATCCGGGCCATGTCGGGGTGGCGGAGGGCGATTCGGACGCCTGTGCCGCCGTTCGCTTGAAAGAACGGGTAGCTGCCGATTTCCACGTCTGGGTGATTTTTTTGGAGTTCTTTGAGGGGTTTGCCCATGTCGCCTTCTTTGGCGTGGGTGGGGATGGTGCGGCTGAGCAGTTTATCGCCGCCTTCCAATGTGTCCTTGAAGGTGCCGAACATACCCTGCATGACTCTGGGAATGCCCGCCATGACGTAGACGTTTTCCATCTTAAACCCGGGCGGGCGGCTGACCGGGTTATGGATCAGGTCAGCCCCAATCGGCGTTTCCGCCATTTTCCAACGGGTTTCGTTCATGTCTTTGGGTGCATAGTGTTCGAGAAAGATTTCGACGGCTTCCGGGTGGCGATGCAGTTCCACGCCGAAAGCTTTGGCGACACAGGCCGCCGTGATGTCATCATGGGTGGGGCCGATGCCGCCAGTTGTAAAAATGTAGTCATAGCGGGCGCGGACTTCGTTGATCGCCGCGACAATCACATCTTCTTCATCCGGCACGACCCGGCATTCCGACATGCGAATGCCGATTTCGTTCAGTTCCATGCCCAAAAATGCGAGGTTCGCGTCCTTTGTTCGTCCGCTCAGCACCTCGTCACCGACAATCAGCAGGCAGGCTGTAACCTTTTTAATCTCCGCCATAATTTAGCTTCCTCGATAATCAAGTCTTAATGAATCGCTGTTAGGCTCGGTTATCGCATGAATTTAGGTTTAATCAAGCACCCCCACTTGAGAGGACGCCCAATGACCCGTCTGACAATTCTCCTCGCCGCTGCGCTGTATTTAGCGGCCTGCGCCGACCACGGTGACATCGTCGAAGATAATGAGAACGAAATTAAGATTAAAATCGGCTACGACGCGGCGGTGAATAACGTCACGACCAAACCTGCGGCCGACGAACACTGTGAAGACGAAGACAAAAAAGCCGTCTGGATCGGTCACGACCGCGACGGCAATATGCACTATAAGTGCATGTAATCGCTTATAATAAATCTCTTATCATAACAAATCTCTAAGCAGCGCAATCAAAGGCACATCAGCCGGCGGCATCGGATAATCGACCATCCGTACGGGCCGCACCCATTTTAAGGCCTGGCCTTCTAACGCTGCGACCTCCCCTTTCCAAACCCGGCACGCGAAGACCGGCATCAAGAGATGAAAATCATCGTAGGAGTGCGACGCAAAGGTAATCGGCGCCAAACAGCTTTCGGTGACGTCGATGCCGAGTTCTTCTTTTAATTCGCGGATTAGGGCTACCTCAGGCAATTCTCCGTCGTTAACTTTGCCACCGGGGAATTCCCATAACCCTGCCATCGCCTTGCCTTCGGGCCGCTGGGCCAGCAGTACGCGGCCATCTATGTCCACCAGGGCTGCAGCAACGACAAGAATGACAGACAGGTCCGCCGCCCTTTCACGGGCTTCAACTTGAAGACAGCCTAAATCAGGACCTGTAGTCGGCATTGATCGAAATGTATTCGTGGGTTAGGTCGCAGGTCCAGACTGTGGCTTCGCCGTTGCCGATACCGACATCGATGGAGATGTTTATTTCCTGGCCCTTCATGTGTTCGGCAATCGGTGCTTCATCAAATCCATCGACGGCACCGCCGAATTCGGTTACTTGGGTGCCACCAACGTTGATGGCGAGTTTGTCCCTGTCAGCCCGTTGCCCGGCTTTGCCGACGGCCATGACGATCCGACCCCAATTCGCGTCTTCACCTGCAATTGCCGTCTTCACCAAGGGGGAATTGGCAACCGACAATCCGATGATCCGTGCTGCCCTGGCACTTTCAGCCCCAGTTATCTTGACCGTCACAAACTTGGAAGCACCTTCACCATCGCGAACGATTTGATGGGCGAGGTCGAGCATGACTTCTTCCAGCTTCTCCCTGAAATCCTTTAATTGCGGATCGGCGACGGTGCTCACGGCTTCATGGTCAGCGCCTGCCCCCGTTGCGAACAACAAGACCGTGTCGCTGGTCGAGGTGTCGCTGTCTACAGTGATGGAATTGAATGACCGTTCGTTTATGGGGGCCAGAATTTCTTGCAGCACACCCGCTGGAATCGTCGCATCGGTGAAGATGAACCCCAGCATGGTCGCCATATCCGGTGCAATCATGCCGGAGCCCTTGGCGAAACCATTGATGGTCACGGTCGCATCGCCGATTTTGGCAGTACGGGTGGAACCCTTGTCATAGGTATCGGTGGTCATAATCGCGCCAGCAGCGGCCGCCCATTCGTCATCCGCCAAGGCTTCCCTCAGCCCCGGAAGGGCAGCAGAGATTTTTCCTGTGGGCAGCGGCTCGCCAATGACGCCGGTTGAAGCAACGAAGACCGTGCTTGGCCGACATGGCAGAGCATCAGCAGCGGCCTCAACCGTTTCTTCCACACCGGCGATGCCGAATTTACCGGTGAAGGCATTGGCGTTGCCTGAATTCACCACCAAGGCCCGCGCATGTCCGCCTTTTAACGCACTGCGGCACCAATCGACGGGTGCCGATGCGGTGAGTGATTTCGTGAAAACGCCTGCCACCGTGGTCTCAGGCGCAAGTTCCACCAGCATTAAATCCGTCCGGCCCTTGTAGCGCAGACCACACGCCCCTGCCGCCAACCTAACACCGGCCAACGGCTTCATTTCTGGAAACTTTTTGGGCGCCAGAGGCGACACCTTGCTCATTTCTCAAACCCCATACAAAAGACCTATATTAATAAGGGGCTTTCCTATTTCGTCTTTGGTGCTTTGTCCAGTCCGGAACCGTCCAAGATTTTGATGTCGGCTTTGGCGCTCAGGCGTTTCATAAGCTCGGTCCTCAGGTCTCTGGTAATTTCTGCTACGATTTTTTCCCGAGACTCCTCTATGCCGGGTGCTGCCCCCTTGCGTCGATCCACCACTAAAATCACGTGCCAGCCGTATTGCGTTTTCACCGCAGTCTTTGAATGTTCACCTTTTTTCATGGCGAAAGCCGCCTTGGAAAAGGGTCCAACCATATCGCTTGCTTTGAAAAATCCGAGGTCACCGCCATTCGGCCCAGAGGGTCCGGTTGATTTCTTCTTCGCCAAGGCAACGAAGTCTCCCCCTTTATCAAGTGCTGCAATGACTCCTTTTGCATCCGCTTCTGAGCCCAGCAAGATATGGCGGGCGTGGACTTCGTCACTATTAAGGGATTTGGCGACGAGGTCTTTGTAGCGTTCCTGCATCAACTGCTCGGTCAAATTTTCAGTCATAAAAATTTTCATGTACTGGGCTTGCAGCAGTTCATTTTCGATCCGAACGATCCGACTTTTGAAGGCCTTATTGTCATGCATCCCTTTTCGCCGAGCCTCTGCTGCGACGAGTTTGGTTTCCACCATGCTGTTCACGATCATCGGGAACAGGGTTTGAGGGGGCAACGCCTTGGCTTCCGCAGGTAGGGATTCGCGAAACGTATCCACGTGAGACTGGCGGATTTCCTCGCCATTAACGGTGGCAACAACGGGATCGGACTTGTCCTCCGCCGCATACACCGGGGACCAAATTGAAAGACCAACAACCATCGCGACCAAAATTCGCTTCGCCATAAAAATTTCCTCTCATTGACAGAATGCCAAGCGGACTCTATCTCTTGCCCACGTTTAAGAATAGAAGTAATTGATTTTCTTCTGGATTACTAATTTTTGAGGATGCTCTATGTTTGGCGCTATCGCCCAGCGAATGTTTGGTTCGTCCAACGACCGCTATTTAAAACCCCTGCAAAGTGACGTTGATGCGATCAACGCGCTGGAACCTGAGCTTGAAAAGCTAAGCGACGAGGATCTGGCCGCCCGCACCCCTTGGCTGCGCGGCCGGTTGGAACAAGGCGAAGACCTGGACGCCATTTTGGTAGATGCCTTCGCTACCGTAAGAGAAGCCGCCAAACGCACCCTTGGCCAACGCCACTATGATGTTCAACTGTTGGGCGGGATCATCCTGCATCGCGGCATTATCGCTGAAATGAAGACGGGTGAAGGTAAGACCCTAAGCTCAACCCTGCCTGTATACCTGAATGCCTTGTCTGGCGACGGCGTGCACGTGGTCACGGTCAACGATTACCTGGCCAAGCGCGATGCCGAATGGATGGGTCAGGTTTATCAGTTTCTGGGTCTTAGCGTCGGTTGCATCGTCCACGACCTTGATGATACTGAACGTAAGGCCGCCTATGGCGCCGACGTTACTTACGCCACCAACAACGAACTCGGCTTTGATTATCTGCGCGACAATATGAAGTTCGACCTGGAAGAAATGGCGCAACGGGAATTTAATTATGCGATTGTCGATGAAGTCGATTCGATCCTGATCGACGAAGCCAGAACGCCCCTTATTATTTCAGGCCCGACCGAAGATGCGTCAGAACTTTATTCAGCACTTGATAAGCTGATACCGAAACTGGAACCGTCAGACTACGAAAAAGACGAAAAAGCCCGCGCCGCGACTTACACAGATGCGGGTACGGAAAAGCTTGAACAGATTCTTCGCGATGAAGGTCTTTTGGAAACTGGTTCACTTTATGACATTCAAAATGTCTCATTGGTGCACCACGCCAATCAGGCACTTCGCGCGCATATCTTGTTTGCCCGTGATACTGATTACATCGTTAAAGATAACAAGGTCATCATCATTGACGAATTCACCGGGCGCATGATGGAAGGACGACGCTATTCGGAAGGCCTGCACCAAGCGCTGGAAGCCAAAGAACATGTCGAGATTCAAACTGAGAATCAAACGTTGGCATCGATCACCTTCCAAAACTACTTCCGGCTGTATCCAAAACTGGCAGGCATGACCGGTACGGCCATGACCGAAGCCGGTGAATTTTCGGAGATTTATAAATTAAATGTCGTCGATATCCCGACCAATTTGCCCGCGGTCCGGGAAGATTTTGATGATGAAGTTTATCGTACAGCAGATGAAAAAAATGCCTCTATCGTTGATCTGATCGCCGATTGTCAAAAACGTAATCAGCCGGTCCTGGTCGGCACAGTGAGCATCGAAAAATCGGAGCACCTGTCTGCGCTATTAAAAAAGAAAAAGGTCGTACATCAGGTTCTGAACGCGCGCTATCATGAACAGGAAGCCAGCATCATTTCCGAAGCCGGCGCACCCGGCGCCATTACCATTGCCACCAACATGGCAGGTCGCGGCACAGACATTCAGTTAGGTGGCAACTTTGATATGCGTGTCGCTGGTGAGGTCACAGAAGCCGAAGGCCCAGAGCGCGACAAACATATCGAAAAAATTCAGGCTGAAATTGAGGAAAAAAAGCAGATCGTAATTGCCGCTGGCGGTCTGTTCATTATGGGTACGGAACGTCATGAAAGCCGCCGCATCGATAATCAGTTACGCGGCCGGTCTGGTCGTCAAGGCGATCCCGGCGCCTCCAAATTCTACCTGTCGCTTGAAGACGATCTAATGCGCATCTTCGGTTCTGAACGGATCGATAGCATGCTCCAGAAACTTGGCCTGGAAGATGGCGAGGCGATTGTCCATCCGTGGGTCAACAAGGCGCTGGAAAAGGCTCAAGGAAAAGTCGAAGAACGCAACTTCGAAATTCGAAAGAACCTTCTAAAATTCGACGACGTAATGAATGATCAGCGTAAGGCTATTTATGAGCAGCGCAAAGATCTTATGAAGGCAGAGACCGTCAACGAAGATATCAACGACATGCGCCATCAAGTGATCGAAGACATGGTCGCCGCGCACATCCCTGAAAAGGCATATGCTGAACAATGGGACATGGCTGGCCTCCATGAAGAAGTCTTGCGCGTGCTGGGCATGGATATTCCTGTTGCCGACTGGGCCAAAGAAGAAGGCATAGCAGATGCAGAAATCATTAGCCGTTTGACCGAAATGTCCAACCGGGCCATGGCGGAAAAAGCCGTTAACTTCGGCCCGGACGTCATGCGTACAGTGGAAAAAAGCCTGCTCTTACAGTTATTGGACCAAACTTGGAAAGAACACCTTCTGACCCTGGACCATTTGCGCCAAGGCATTGGGCTTCGCGCTTATGGTCAGCGCGACCCCTTGAACGAATACAAGAGCGAAGCGTTCGATCTGTTTTCGGCCATGCTGGAGAACTTGCGTGAAACGGTAACCCAGACCCTGGCCCATATCGAACTCCAGGTTGAGCCGACGGAAGAAGACCTATACCCCCAATCCGATCAAGAAATGATGGAAACCCGGGAAGACCCTGCATTTCAGAATTTAGACTCCACGCCGGAACAATTATCCGATGATCGGCCCTTGGCTGCTCCAATGCGCTCGCGTGAAGCCGCCAACGTCCTAGACCCAGACGATGCGTCAACGTGGGGCCGCGTATCGCGCAATCAAACTTGTCCCTGTGGATCAGGAAAGAAATATAAGCACTGCCACGGAAAGCTCTCTTAAGGTCGGTAGAACACCGCTTCCAATATTTTTCAATACAGTTATAAATTGACTCAAGTTCAGGTCGCTATAGTCTATATGGTTACATAGTGCCAAATATTATTTTTTAAAATCTGGATTTAAATTATGGCTAAAATTCTCATCGTTGAAGACATGAGAACCCAGGCTCAGCTCCTAGAACACCATTTGGCCGCGCTTGGTCACGAGAGCCAGTGGGCGGGTAACGGGCAGGAGGCCCTTGAATACCTCAGCCGCGAACGACCTGATATAATTATCAGCGACGTTCAAATGCCGGTGATGAATGGCCTAGAATTATGCAAAGAGATCAAAGCTAATCCGGCGCTTCGTTTCATTCCTGTGATTTTGCTGACTGCGGCAGATGAAGCCACGGATGTGCTACGCGGTATAAATGCGCATGCGGACGGCTACCTAACCAAACCTTATGAGCAGGCCCTCTTAGGCGAAATTATTCTGACAACAATTGCTGCAAACGGTGCGGAAGACGAAGCCGCCTATCAAGATTCCGAACCCATTGAAGTAGAGTTGAATGGCGAAAAGCATACCATTACAGCCTCGCGCAAACATATGGCGAAACTTTTTCTTTCTGCCTATCAAAGTTCGTCCATACAGAACAGTTTATTGATTGAAAAAGAAACAAAGCTTACTGAGACCAATAACAAACTGTCGCGGTCAATCGAACAACTTTCAGCATCCGAAGAACGCTTTCGTGGATTGGTGCAAACCCTACCTGATATTGTCTATAAAATTGACCGGGACGGCTGTTTTACCTTCGTCAATGATTCCATCCACCGCCTGGGCTATCACCAAACAGATCTCCTGGGACGGCATTTCAGTGAAATCATCTTTGACGAGGACGTGGAACATGTCAGTGCCGACAGTGTAATCCCCAAAATCCGAGAGACCCGAAAGAATGCAGAGACTGACGACGTGCCGACAACACCACACCCTAAGCTATTTGACGAACGGCGAACGACCGACCGGATGACGATTGGGCTTGAACTACGGCTAAAAACGAAATCTGGCGAATTTGCAGGGCATGCCGAATTGAAGGCTCTCGGCGAACAATTGCTCTATGTCGAAGTTAACAGCATCGGCATGTACGGTGAAAATCCAAATTCAGACCGACAATACGTAGGTAGTGTCGGTGTGATCCGAGACATTTCAGAACGTATCGCGACCCAGCAAGCAATGAAATTAGCCAAAGAGGCGGCAGATACCGCCAATAAGGCAAAGTCCGAATTCCTTTCGTCGATGAGCCATGAACTCAGGACCCCGCTCAACGCCATCCTCGGGTTTAGCCAATTGCTGGATGATCCAGACAACCCCTTAAATGGAGAACAAATATCCTCTGTCGGTCACATCCTCGATGGTGGCGAACACCTTCTTAATTTGATCAACGAAGTCCTTGACCTGGCCAAAATTGAATCCGGAAATATTTCGATTTCGATAGAACGCATTGAACCTGTAAAGGCTGTTTCACAATGTATTCTCATGGCCAACGCACTGGCGGAGAAACGCAATATAACTGTAATCAACAATGTCTTAGGTGATCAAATTCCGTGGCTGTACGCAGATTTGGTGCGGTTTAAACAGGTGCTGATTAATTTATTGTCGAATGCGGTGAAGTATAACGAAAACGGCGGTCAGGTTACCCTGGATTGGGCCGATACAGGCGAGGGTATGGTTCGATTAACGGTCACAGATAACGGCTACGGCATCCCCGAAGAAAGACACGATGAATTGTTTAGGCCGTTCCAACGCCTAGGCAAGGAAGCCAGTGATATTGAGGGAACCGGAATTGGCCTTACAATTTCCAGAGAACTTGTGGAACGCATGAAAGGCCACATTGGTTTCAAAAGCCAACCGGATGAGGGAAGCGAGTTTTGGATTGAATTTCCCATTGCGTCGACACAGCATGACGTCACCTTGGTCGGCGACAGCAAGGGTGACATCGAGGAAGTCCTGGAAGACGGCGAAACAACTTTTAAAGACACAAAAATCCTTATTTATATTGAGGACAATCCTGCTAATCTTCAGCTTATGGGTCGGGTCGTTTTAAACATTCCGAATTGTCGTCTTCTGAGCAGTTCCAATGCTGAAGACGGTTTGAAATTGATAGATGAGAAGAAACCTGATCTCATTTTAATGGACATAAACCTTCCAGGAATGAGTGGCTTTGACGCCATGAAAATACTGCAAGGTCAAGACTCAACGCGAAACATCCCGGTAATCGCCATCACAGCCGCAGCCATGGCAGAAAGTGTTGCCGAAGGGCGAGCACTTGGGTTCACAGAATATCTAACCAAGCCTTTTAATGTGGCCAATGTAGCAAAAGTCATCATCAAGACGCTCCGCGCTACTGAAAATTGATTTAGAATCTCTGGCCAAAATAATCTAAAGTCCCTGACAACTGAAATGTTGTAGGATTGTGCAATGGCGTACCGTTATCTATTGGTTATGCGCTTTGCCCTCGTCAATGTGATCGCGATTGGATTGGTAGGTGCTGCCTATCTGCAAGGCTGGCTGGCGGGGCTGTTTGTCTCTCATACCTTGGTTCTCACCGGGGCGATCTTTTTAGTCTTCCTTTATGGGTTGGTGCTGTGCGGCGTAAAAGTTTGGCGCACCAGTATCGAATTGAACGATGTTAAGACCGGCTCACCTGATCCTGACTCTCGTGCTGGCAGGTACTTTCGTTCCGTCGAGACCAATTACGCCGAAAGTCGAACGGTTCGTGTCGGCATGCTGCGCCTGAGGCTGTCACATCGAATTGTTATTGTTCGTCACATCGCGAGTTCGCTGGTGTTTTTGGGATTAATCGGCACTGTCATCGGCTTTATCATTGCGCTTTCAGGGGTCGATGCGAAGGCGATTACCGAAGTCGAAAACGTCGCCCCCATGGTCTCGACCCTGATTAACGGCATGTCGATTGCGCTTTACACCACTCTACTGGGCGCGGTGTTAAACATATGGCTGACCGTCAATCATCGAATTCTTGCGACCGGCACGGTCGCGCTAATCACCTCCATTATCGAGTTGGGAGAAAGCCATGGAAGGGCTTGACGACTTCGATGATGAAGACGCGACGGGGACTGTATTCAGGGATGTGATCTTGCTGGCATTGATCGGTTTTGTTGCCATGGTGATCATGCTATTGCCGCACATAAACCGGACCGAGCAGGAAGCCGAAGACCACAAGGCACCGGGCAATGTCATCTTTGAGATGCATTGGCCGAGCGATAAGACGGTCGATGTGGATTTGTGGGTTAAGGCCCCGGATGAAGAGCCCGTTGGCTTCTGGAACCAAGGCAATGCGATCTTGAACTTGCTGCGGGATGATTTAGGCGGCGAAGGCGATGCCACCGAGGAGAACTATGAAATTACCTACAGTCGCGGCATCAGGGCCGGTGAGTATATTGTTAATACACACATGTATGGTCCCTTGCCAAAAGGTTGGACCGTCCCGGTTAGAATCGTCGTCAGCGTTCGCAAAAAGTACGACACTGCACATCAAATTTTGCAAACGACGGTAAACCTTCATCGCCGCCATCAAGAAGAAACGGCGTATCGGTTTAGCCTGACGTCAGAAGGTGATTTGGTAAATGGCAGCGTTTCAACCCTAAAACGTCGCCTGATTACGGCACCTCAACAATGGAACTGAGGGCAATAAAACTAAAGGAACTGGAATATGGATATCATCTATTACCTGTTCGCCGCCGCGATCTTTAGCACCGCCGTGTTGGCAGCAATTGCCATCTGGGCGCCGCGCAAGACTTGGGTTCGTGTCAGCGCTGTCTGCATCACCGTGCTGTTTGTCCCGTTGATTTATATCGAACTGATGGGGCTTCTCAGCAAGCCCAAGCCAATGGCCTACGAATGGTGGGAGGCTCAGGTAAAAAAGGCGGAAGTCCTGGGCGTTAGCCTGCACGAAGGCGAAGCAATTTATATGTGGCTCCGACTCGATGGCTCGGTCCAACCTCGCTACTACGTCCTGCCCTGGCGGCAAAAGTTGGCGGAGAAACTGGAAGACCATATGGAAGCGGCCGTGAAATCCAACTCGGCCCTCATCGTCAGCAAACCGTTCTTCAAGAAATCGTTTGAGGAATTTGGCGATCTCAATGTTGATGTGGTCCCGCCGCCCAAGCCGCCCCAAAAAGCACTGCCGTTCACACCGAGAATATTTAATCCGCGCGAGCCATCAATTTAATATGTGCTATATTAGACTTTAAATTTTAGGTCGGTGAAGTCTATGGAATACGTCCCTGTTATCGAAGTCTCTGGTTCCAACTACGAATGCGGCGTCGCCATTGGCAAGGCGTTGCGCGAGCAGATTCATGAGAACCTCGGCGACTACCCGGCAATCATTGAGCACGAAACCGGCATCGGTCTCGACGCCGCCAAGGACTATGTCCTGCGGATTATTCCCGCCATTGAGGACTATGCGCCCGAATTGATGGAAGAAATGCTGGGCATGGCCAAGGGCGCCGATCTCCACCTAAATGACATCGTGATGCTGAATGCGCGGACGGAGTTGATGTCGGCCCCCGCGATCTCTGACACCGACATCGGCGAATGCACCTCAATGACCGCCCTCGGTAGCGCGACGGAAACGGGACACGTGTTGATTGGTCAGAATTGGGACTGGAATTCCATGGTCTGCCATCGCACTGCCGTAATCGCGATTGCGGTCCCGGATCAGCCACGCACCGTGATGTTTGCCGAGGCTGGGCTGGTCGGGAAGATTGGCCTCAACGCTTCTGGCATTGCTGTTTGCGCCAATCGACTAACATCTAGTGACGACAAACTTCAGACCGGCATCCCCTGGCATGTGCAACTCCGCAAAGTCATGATGGCAGATAATATGCACCATGCGATCAAAGCAGTAACTGCGCCTGCACGCGGCGCATCGGGGATGTTCATGATCGCGTCGCGTGACGGTGAAGCCATCACCTTGGAAACCACGCCGACAGATTTTGGCACCCAGTTGCCCGAAAACGGCATCATGACGCATTCGAACCACTTCTTGGCACCTGAGATGAAAACCAGGGATACAGGCAAAAGCCGGTCCTCAATGACCTTGATTCGCCACGACCGCGCCAGGCGCTTGCTGGCCGAAGACCTTGGCAAAATTTCCGTCGATAGCTTTAAGCGCGTGCTGACCGACCACTTCAGCTACCCCGCCGCCATCTGCCGCCACCCTGACGAAGCTGTAGCCGAGTTGGACCGTTCACAAACCGGCGCCTCAATCATCATGGACCTAGACCAATCCGAAATGCACATCGCCTTGGGGCCTCCGTGCCAGCATGAATTTAAGACGATTCGGGTTTGGGGGTAGACTAAACTTTCTTGAACCACCCCAACACCTCTTCTCTATTGGCGATCATGTCTAGAGGCTCGATGGAGTAGGAATTCTTGAAATCTTTCGCGGCTGGTTGAGGCGGCGTCTTCAGGCCCAACGTCTCAAAAAGACTTTCGGGTGCCGCTGTTATTTCCTCGCTAAACACCGTGATCTTATTCTTCGCCCGCGCCATGATTTCGCGGTACTGGGTCAGATCTTCCATAAACGCATCGAAGGATTCTCTGCGATAGGTCACGGACCCCGGCGCGAAATCATGCGTTGCCCTGCCCCAGCGTTTTGATTCCTTAGCAATGGCCTGGGACAGTCCTTGGCTCAGTTTGTCCCGGCGTTCGAGACAGATGAACGTGTAGGTGTCTGCGAGGTAATCTAAGCTTTCTTCCGTGATATGAGAGGCCATGACGCGAAAGAGATAGGTTTTTCCAGCATCAAAATCGTCTTCTATCCGCTTGATCCGATCAGGGACCGAAATAATACGCTGGTCCTCAGGTACCTGCGCCAGATCAACCGGGCTCCCCTTCTCCCGCTTCTCCTCATTCAGGGATACAGAACAAAGCGCCCCGTCAGCGTCGACCAAACACCGGCTCGGGCTGAACGCTTCAGAGAGCCAGCCTGCGTAGCCGTAGGCTTCCTGCACTGCCGGAAACAATAACTGTTCGACGTACTGTGACGCGGTGCGGGGGGTGGTGAAGATGAGGTATCTCATAACCAGTCTGGCGCTTTCTTCTGCGTCCTACCCCAATTCCTTCTCGCCCATTTCCAGGAACTTTTCCTTACGGCGGGTTTTGAGCACGCCGCGGTCGAGTTTTGTCAGTTCCTTGAGATGCTTTTCAATGGCGTCACCAACGCTTGAGATGGTTTTTTCAGTCCCGCGGTGGGCGCCGCCCATGGGTTCGGCGATGATCTCGTCAATGATACCGAGTTCGTCCATGTCTTGCGCCGTCAGTTTTAGGGCTTCCGCCGCATCCTTCGCCTGTTCACCGTCGCGCCAGAGAATAGACGCACAGCCTTCCGGCGAAATCACCGAATAAATCGCGTGCTCTAGCATCAAAACCCGGTTCGCCGTCGCCAAGGCAATCGCCCCGCCGGATCCGCCCTCACCAATGACAACGCTAATCAGCGGCACCTTGACGGACAGGCAGACTTCAATACTGCGCGCAATCGCCTCTGCCTGACCACGCGCTTCCGCATCTATGCCGGGATAAGCCCCCGCCGTATCCACTAGCGTGATGATCGGCAAGCCAAACTTATCGGCCATCTGCATCAGGCGTTGGGCTTTGCGGTAACCTTCCGGTCGCGCCATGCCAAAATTATGTTTAACCCGGGAGTCGGTATCGTTACCTTTTTCATTGCCCATGATCATGACTGATTGGCCTCTGAACCGTCCGAGCCCACCAATAATGGCCGCATCTTCGGCAAATGTCCGGTCACCGGCCAGCGGCGTAAACTCTTCGACCAACTGATCAATGTAATTCAGCGTATGCGGCCGGTTCGCATGACGCGCAACCTGAGACTTCTGCCACGCGGTTAGCTTGGCATAGGTCGTCTCAAGCAAGCGGTCGGCTTTGCTCTGAAGCTTAGTCACTTCCTCAGCAATGTTGACATCGCCCTCGTCAACCAGGCGACGAAGCTCTTCAACCTTACCCTCAAGCTCGGCTATGGGTTTCTCAAAATCTAAATAACTGGCCATTCGCGATATCTACACAGTTGCCCCCAGGAGGTTCAAGGATAAATCTTGTTTGTTGCTGGGAGGTTAACGCGACTTTTCTCTGGAAGTGTCCGGCATTCTTGGACACAGTACCGAGACACAGCATCAATTGGCCCACAATAGAAAGCCCCCATCATGTCCGACAAGCCCACCATTCTCGTCACCCGTAAACTCCCCCAAAACGTCGAAGCGCGTTTGGCACAGGATTTTGAGGTTCGGTTTAATGCGGATGATACGCTTTATACTCAGGAGCAGGTAATTGAGCTCGCCCAAGGCTGTGATGGGATTATTGCTTGTCATTCTGAGCACTTTGATCGGGCGCAGTTTGAGAGGCTGCCTGACTCAGTAAAAATTCTGGCTGCGTATTCTGTTGGCATTGATTGGATCGATCTTGACGCGGCCAAAGACAACAATGTCGTCGTCACCAACACACCTGATGTATTGAACGATGCGACGGCGGAGGTCGCGATCCTTTGCATGCTGGGGGCAGCTCGGCGGGCGAGCGAAGGCGAACGCATGGTGCGCGCGGCGGAATGGGACTGGTGGAGCCCAGCCTTCATGGTCGGCACGCAAGTGACCGGCAAGACCCTGGGCGTCGTCGGCATGGGCCGGGTTGGACGGATTGTCGCCAAACGCGCCAAATATGGTTTCGATATGAACATTCGCTATTCGAACAGGAGCCAGCTTTCCCCTGAGTTGGAAGACGGCGCGATCTTTCATGAGACCGTCGAGGACATGCTGCCCCACTGCGATTTCTTGTCGCTGAATTGCCCCGCCACACCCGACACGATTGACCTGATGAATGCGGAGCGATTGGCGCTGCTGCCCGACGGCGCGATCCTGGTCAACACATCGCGGGGGGCGGTCGTCGATGAAGATGCGCTGATTGATGCGCTAAATTCGGGCAAGCTCGCTGCTGCAGGGTTGGACGTCTACAAAGGCGAACCTGGGGTCAATCCGAAAATCGCTGAACTCACCAATACCTTCTTGATGCCGCACATCGGCAGTTCAACGTTCGAGACTCGCGATGCGATGGGTTTTCTGGCTTTGGATAACCTGGATGCCTTCTTTAGAGGCAAAGAACCGCCAACTCGGGTCGCCTGACGAAAGTTTGTTTCAAAATATCCACAATTTTATGGTTTTCTTAAAAAACATGTTGCGTGCCGTTATGCGGTACACCAAGGTTCCTTGCGCACGGTTGAGAAAGTGTGCGGGGTGTACAGGTTGTGTGTTGGTCAAGAAATTGTCATTAGGACCACAAACTTCTTGATCTAAAACCTGGAATGCTCAACAGTTATCTTTCGGAATTGGCTGTCTGGGCTTCAATTGAATGAATTGCTGGACAGCTGGCAAAAATCGGTTTTGTTTTGGGGCCATTGGGGGGAACCCTGACGGAGTCAAAACAGTAATAAAATTGATGCGTCCCGTACGCGCGAGCGAGACGTTATCCGACAATTTAAATCGCGATAGGGAGGACTAAAATGACAGCAAAGAAATCACCAATCTCACGTCGTAAGTTGCTCAAGGGCGGTGCTGTTGCCGCCGGTGTCGTAGCAACAACAACATTAGCGGCTCCTAACCTTGCTTTAGCTAAGCCTAAGGTTCTTAAAGTTCAGGCTGCTTGGGGCGGCGGTATTTTCTTGGAAAATGCCAAAAGCTACGTCGACCGCGTTCACGCGATGGCCGGTAAAGATCTACGGATCGATCTGTTGTCCGTTAACTCAGTCGTTAAAACCAGCCAAATGCAAGATGCCGTTCACC
Organism: Rhodospirillaceae bacterium; assembly: GCA_018660465.1. Classification (NCBI taxonomy): domain Bacteria; kingdom Pseudomonadati; phylum Pseudomonadota; class Alphaproteobacteria; order Rhodospirillales; family Rhodospirillaceae; species Rhodospirillaceae bacterium. The sequence goes on along the minus strand of JABJKH010000103.1, from coordinate 52,652 downwards.
GCGGTGTTTTGGATGGTGCACACTACGTGCCTGCTTATTGGTATTCAAAATCAAAAGCGGCTTCCTTGTTCGGTACCGGCCCTTGCTTTGGTTGGTCTGCTCAAGAGCTGTTGGGCTGGATCCACTACGGCGGCGGCATGGAACTGTTCAACGAATTGATGGGCGGCCTTGGCCTTAACTTGGTCAGCTTCTTCAATAGCCCAATGCCTGCACAACCAATGGGCTGGTTCAAAGAAGAAATCAAAGATGCTTCCCAATTGAAGGGTCTTAAGTACCGGACTGTTGGTCTGGCTGCTGACGTTCTTGCAGTTATGGGAATGTCTGTTGTTCAATTGCCAGGTGGTGAAATTCAGCCAGCTATGAAATCTGGTTTGATTGATGCTGCTGAATTCAACAACCCGACTTCTGATAAAGACTTCGGCATGCAAGATGTCTCCAAGCACTATCATCTTGCCAGCTTCCACCAGTCACAAGAAGCGTTTGAAATCACCTTCAACAAGAAGATGTACAACAGACTGCCGAAAGAGCATCAAAGCATTCTGAAATACGCTTCAGAAGCTGAAAACTCAAACTTCTATTGGCACAACACCCTTCGCTATGCAGACGACTTGGTCAGCTTGAAAGAAAAGAGCGGCGTCAACGTCTACCGGACACCTGATTCTGTTATGTCCGCACAGCTTAAGGCTTGGGATGTTGTTGTTGATCGGATTTCCAAAGAAGATCCTTTCTTTGCGAAAGTCGTAAAATCACAAAAAGACTATGCGAAGAAAGTCATGAATTATCTGCTTCTGAACCAGCCTGATTATGGCTTGGCTTATAAGCATCACTTCGGTTAATCCGATCTGATTGATTCTTAGACGACGTATGGAGGGGCAGCCTTGTTGGCTGCCCCTCCTATGTCTAAAGTAGCCTCATTATTGGGGGAGAGAAAAAGTAATGTTATCAATCATACACGCCATTGAGAGCCTCAACATATGGATTGGGCGGGCTTTCGGCTGGTGTATTTTGATTTTAACCTTGTCCGTCGCTTATGAGGTTTTCGTTCGTTATGTGCTGAATGCGCCGACCGTTTGGGCCTTTGATATGATGATCCAGATGTATGGTGCGTTGTTCCTGATGGCTGGAGCCTACGCCTTGGCTCAAGACACTCATGTCCGCGCAGACGTCCTTTACCGCCTTATCCCGGTGAAGTGGCAGGCCCGTATTGATTTTGTTTTATATTTTATATTCTTTTTCCCCGGCATGCTTGCGTTGGTTTATTACGGCGCAGAGATCGCGTCTGATTCCTGGCGTTATAAAGAAGTCAGCTGGAACAGCCCGGCACGAATTCAAATTTATTTCTTCAAAACGTTAATCCCAATTGCAGGCACGATGTTGATCGTACAGGGCATTTCCGAATGCATGAGATGCATCAAAGCTATGAAAACTGGCGAATGGCCAGAACGCATGGAAGATGCCAGAGAAACTGAAGATATGATCATCAAAGAAAAAAGAGATCTGGTAGTTGAGCAAGCCCAACACTCGGAACTGAAATAGGCCTCTGTGCGCCTCATACCCCCTAACATTATCGTGGAGTCCATAACAGGATGACGAACCCAGAAGTCGCAATTTTAATGTTATCCTCGTTCATCGTGATTGTGCTGCTAGGATTTCCCGTTGCATTTACGTTGCTCGCTATGGGCGTCGGCTTTGGCTACTACGCTTATTTTGAAGCGGAAAATATCGAAGTTTTCGCCGATATTTTTGACAACAAGATATTTTATCTGCTGAACCAAAACACCTATTCAGTTATGGAAAACGACACGCTGGTCGCAATTCCTCTGTTCCTTTTTATGGGATATGTGGTTGAGCGCGCGAACATCGTCAACCGTCTGTTCTTTTCCGTCCAATTAGCTGCAAGAAACTTACCGGGCTCCATGGCCGTCGCGGCCTTGATTACCTGCGCCGTCTTTTCAACCGCCAGCGGGATCGTTGGTGCCGTTGTGACCTTGATGGGGCTTTTGGCTTTCCCGGCCATGATGAAGGCGGGTTACGATAAGCAATTTGCATCTGGCGTGATCTGTGCTGGCGGCACCTTGGGTATCTTGATCCCACCTTCAATCATGCTGATTGTCTACGCGGCAATTGCTGAATTATCACCATTGCGACTCTACGCCGCTGCCGTTATTCCCGGCTTTATGCTGGCGGGAATGTACATGGTTTATGTTGTCGGCCGGGTAATCATTAGCCCGTCGATCGCGCCAAAACCGCGTGAAGAAGACATTCCGCCAACCTCCCAAATTTATTGGCAATTGCTCACCTCGTTCGTTCCCTTGACCATGCTGATTATGCTGGTGTTGGGCTCTATTCTTGGTGGCCTAGCGACACCAGGGGAGGCGGCCGCAATGGGCGCGTTGGGCGCGATTGTTTTATCCGCCGTTTATAGGTCGTTGGACTGGATAATGCTCAAGCAATCGGTCTATTTAACGGCGAAGACAACGGCGATGGTCTGTTGGCTGTTTGTTGGCTCGTGGACCTTTGCCTCGGTCTTTTCATACCTTGGCGGACACGAAGTCATTGAGCATTTCATTTTGTCCTTTAATTTAGCCCCTTGGCAATTTTTGATCCTGGTTCAATTGATCATTTTCATCCTGGGCTGGCCCCTGGAATGGTCAGAAATTTTGATCATCTTCGTTCCGATCTTTTTGCCTATGTTGGATAATTTTGGGGTGAACCCATACTTTTTTGCAATGCTGGTTGCGTTGAACTTGCAGACGTCGTTCCTGACGCCGCCTATGGCCATGTCAGCGTACTATCTAAAGGGTGTGCTGGGCAGCGCCATCGAACTGGTGCAAATTTTCAAGGGCCTAATGCCGTACCTGTCGATTGTTATTCTGTGTATGGTTTTGATGTATCAGTACCCTAACCTTGCTTTGTGGCTACCTGACTATCTGTTTGGCGTCTATGTGCCATAATCTTGGAGAATTAGAATGAAGATAAATTTAGCAGATAAAATTGGCGGGTTCATTGGCGTCACCATGGTTACTGTCTTTGTGCTGGGAATCGCTTACAGTATCTCTAAGGGCGCTGCCGGGTTCTGGGGAGGATTGCCGTTTTGGTGTGTCAGCGTCCCAATCATAGGGCTGGCTATCTATGACTACTGGGATACCTGTCTTCGTAAAAAATAGCATCTGGCAGTAACGCAACCGACATAAAGAAGATAAGAATGGAATTAGCAGATTTAAGTGCCGCCGAATTGGCGCGTCAAATTCGCGATGGTGAGATCACATCTTTAGACGTGATTAATGCGTGTATTGCGCGCATCGAAGAGCGCGAAGCCGAGGTCAACGCCTGGACTCATTTCGATCCGGAATTCGCTCGCGCACAGGCTGAAAGATGCGATGTGATCCGGTCAACGGGAATGCCCCTTGGTCCTTTGCACGGAATCCCTGTTGGCATAAAAGATATTTTCGACACCAAAGACTTTCCCACCGAAAATGGAACTGTCCTTGATGCGGGCCGTGAGCCGATGGATGATTGCGCCGCTGTTAGTCGACTAAAAGCGGCTGGATGCGTCATCATGGGTAAAACCGTGACAACGGAAATGGCCGTTTATTCTCCAGGAAAGACAGCCAACCCACATGATATCAACCGGACTCCTGGTGGTTCCTCCAGTGGCTCTGCTGCTGCCGTTGCATGTGGAATGGTGCCCTTGGCGATTGGTTCACAAACCAACGGTTCTGTTATCCGTCCAGCATCTTTTTGCGGTGTTGTTGGTTTTAAACCTACACATGGCCGAATTTCACGGGACGGAGTTTTAGCCCTCTCACGTCAGTTGGATCATGTTGGCATTTTTGCTCGGACGCTGGAAGATGCAGCTCTTATTTCGGACTGCTTGATCGGGTTTGATTCAAAAGATCCAGATACAAAGCCCGTGGCAGCCCCTCGAATGCGGGAAATTACTCTACAAGACCCGCCCCTTGAACCAAATTTTGCCTTCGTTAAATCTCCCGTTTGGGACGAAGCTGATCCTTCAACACAAGCCGCTTTTGAAGAACTCGTTGATTTTTTAGGTCCTAATTGTGAAGAGATTCCCCTTGCTGGTGAATTTGATAATGCGGTCGGATATCTCCGCAATATCATGTATGCGGATCTCGCGAAGAATTTAAACTCTTATGCCGAAAGAGGGGACGAGAAAATCAGTAACGTCCTGAAGGATATGATTAAGGAAGGCAGACAGGTTAACGCCGTTGACTACAATATAAGCGTCGACAAACGCGATAACTTGCATTTCGCCATTCAAGACATCTGCAATGATTATGATGCCATCATAACGCCAGCAGCCATTGGTGAGGCCCCATTGGGTTTAGATGCAACTGGTGATCCTATTTTTTCAACAATTTGGACTTATTTAGGGGTTCCTGCGGTAACAATTCCTTTATTGCGAGGCGAGAATGGAATGCCATTAGGTGTCCAACTCATCAGCACACGTGGTGATGATGCACGACTATTTAGGACAGCCCGATGGCTTATCGAAGAAGTCGTCCGCAATTCCGAAGACTAATCTGAACTAAGAAAGTTTCCCCGTTGCCAAGGGATGCGCTTGTTCGACAAGCCGCTTGAGGCGTTCATCCAAAACATGAGTATAGATTTGCGTCGTCGCAATATCAGCATGACCCAGCATTTGCTGCAGGGATCGTAGATCAGCACCATGCGCCAACAGATGACTGGCAAACGAATGGCGCAGAACATGGGGCGAAACGCGGCGCGGGTCTAGCCCTGCCTCTACCGCCAGTTCTTTTAGGAGTTGACCAAATCTGGCACGCGTCAAATGCCCTTCACTACCGCGCGATGGAAACAGCCATGCCTCCGCCTTCGGTGGCGCTCCCCTGAGAAATCCTTCCCGAACTTTCAGATAAACCGTTATCGCTTCCATTGCAGGATCACTGAGCGGCACCATGCGTTCCTTGCCACCCTTACCGCGAACAATCATCATCTGGCCATCCCGACCCAGCGCCCCCAGCGGCAACCCAACCAGCTCAGAAACCCGCAAGCCTGTCGCGTAGAGAACTTCCAACAGGGCAACAAGGCGCTGCCCGCCAGGACCGAGACGTGTGTGGGCAGCCGATAACAGCGCGTCCACTTCTTCCTCGCTGAGGTACTTTGGTAGGGACTTGCCTTGCCGGGGACTGTCGACGGTCGTGCAGGGGTTGTCGTCGCGGTAGCCCTCACCATGAAGAAATCCAAAGAACTGTCTGAGGGCTGATAGTCGCCGGGCGCTTGTGCTTGGTGCCATACCTTGGCTGGAAAGATTGGCCATGAATTTGCGGATTAGATTTTCATCTGCATCTTCCAACAGAACACTCGTCTTTGCTGCAAAGACAGCAAAGTTTTCTAAATCACGGCGGTAGGATTCAAGCGTGTTCTGTGCTGCCCCTCGTTCGGCCAACAGCATTTCCAGGAATAATTCTAATTGCGGTGACGGCGGTATTGCGTCTGTCTGGGCGCGCCGCCGTCCCATTACAAACCGGCGGCCAATGCGGCTTCCAAAGCCATGGCACGGGCTTCTTTTTCTAAGCCCGCCGTACGGAGGCTAGAGAGCACATAGCGTAACACAACAGGGTCGGCTCCTGCCGGTCCGCCTTCCCCCAATGCCAACAAAGATAATAATACGGTCGCGCCGATTTGCTGCTGACCGGCCGCTGAGGCCAGGCGATACCAGATTGCAGGTCTCGGCATGGCCACGGTTGCGCGCTCTGGCCCAGAAATCAAATTTTCCCAATCTTCCTCAGGAATGGGATCACCGAGAACATCCAGCAACGAATAGAGCAATGCCGCTTTTTCTTTGGCATCTTCGTTGCCACTGACACTACTCCGCCAAACCTTTAAGATTTCAGGCGACCATGTATCGGCCTCTGACGAACCGGCAATCCGCGCGATCGGCAAAAGCACGGTTAACTTCTCTTTCGCCTCCGCATTAAACATGGCACTGGCACGCATTAAGTCGAACCAAGCCTTTGCGAATTCAGTTTCACGACTGATCAAAAATGCACGTGCGGCTTCCGGCGCGAACCACAATAAATCCTCAGTCGCTGGAATTCGTTTTAAGACGGGCAGAAACACCCGAACGGTAGAAGCATAGCGGCCACCTTCCCGTGCCAAGGAAAACGCCTTGGCAGCGGCTTCGGCCTGGGCCGTTGGAACAGTTTGAACCAATGCAGTTCGATACAGCAGAGCACGGCTTAAAGGACCGCTTTCGGCTTCTGCCTTGGACAAGGGATTGGCCAAATCTTCCTGCGAAAAGGAGACGCTGGTATAAAGCTGACGCAGGGTTTCCATGGACAGCGCCCCCGCAGTCTCCGCCCGTTCTGCAGCTTCCAAACGCAAAGCGACACCGGCGTTTGGGCTGGTGGCAATGGTGCGAAGGATGGAAGGTTCGTTCGATGAAATAACGTCGGCCGGTAATTTTGCTTTCGCGACACGCGCCATGGCCAGTTGCAGGGCCGTCGGTCGGGGCAGGCTCTCAATCATGACAGGTGCTGCTGCAATTAAGCCTTCAACCAGAGCGAAGAAAATTTTGTCCGTGTCATCTGTCTCTCTCAACAATTCCGCACCTAAGGACGCTTTCCCTCTTTCTCCCGCCAAGGCTTGGCAAAAGACGAAAACCTTCTGCCAATAAGAATCATCATCCTTCCCCATCTGGTTGGCGGTCAATTGGCATGCGCGTGCGTTGTCGTTGCTCAGCAATCGGGAATCCGCTTCCAAGTGTGCGAGGGCAGCGACCTTATCCCGATTGGGGGTCACCTTGAGTAGCTCAGCAACCCCGCCCAGGTCCCCCATCGCCTTCAACAAACCAATTCGAATCACAACCAGACCTTTACCCTTACTTTCCCCCTCCGGAACAGTTGCCACCGACAGCAAAAGCCGACGCATTAAATCGCGCATCGCCCAAGACGCGGTGTTGACGGGGAAATGCGGCAGCAGCCGGTCCACCGTGGCCCTGCTCATCCCGGCCCACATGTTCTCACCGAATCCACCTTGATCCGGCTCTAGAACACCAACGGCGTCCGGATCGATGGACTTGAGTGTATCCACTTCAACCCCCACGCCACGACCACTGGCACCACGAACACTAGCAGTCCCGGTATTTGGCACTTCCCGATTTGGTGTCGCCTGCTGGGGATTGTTTAGTTGGGGATTACGCAACACTGGCGCCGGGGCCTTAAGTGGCGCCGGAGGCGGTGGTGCTAATTCTTGTGGTGGGGTTAGTGAGATCGGCCCGCTGCCGGTTTGCGCGGCAACATTGCTAAGCGCACCAACAGATAATGTCGCCGCGAAAATAATCGCAACCCCTAGAAAATATTTCGAAACGACTGAATTAGCGCTGGAACTTATCATTCGGTATAACTTTTTCGACCTTCGCAATTGGCGCGGGGATATCCCACGTCGCCAAGAATACGGCTCCCCCAACGGCTAGAGCAACAACAGTTAAAAGAACAATAAACGGAATTTTTTTCATTTAAACCAATTACTTACTGCCAACACGGCTGAGAAAATTAAATTGGCGAATTTTAATTCTCTCGCCCCCACATTCCGGATTCACAGGGTTACAGCCCCTTAGACTCTTCGCCCGTAGAACATATGCTAGGGTTCAACTATGGCGAATTTTCGGCAGTGTACCGATAAGAAAGTTTCCTTTCAACGGCAATAGCTTCAGTAAATTATTTAGATTTACCATGGACGCCCTCGAATACGGTCGTTAAACAACTAAGTCATGAGAATTAGGTAATGGCGGAAAAACATAATTCCAATTCCGGTTTAATTATTTTGGTTGGTCTCATGGGGGCTGGCAAGACCAGTGTCGGGCGCAGATTGGCGCAATACTTTGATCAACCCTTCATCGATTCTGACGACGAAATCGTTAAGGCGGCCGGGTGTTCCATCGCAGATATTTTTGAACGTTACGGGGAACAAGAATTCCGCGAAGGGGAACGCAGGGTCATCCTCCGCTTATTGGAAGGTGAATCACAGGTCATCGCCACCGGCGGCGGCGCTTTCATGGATCCTGTAATTCGCGAAAAGATAAAGGAAAAGGGAATTTCGGTTTGGCTGCGCGCCAGTCTGGATATCTTGGTTGATCGGACTTCACACCGTAAACATCGTCCTCTCTTGCTGACCGGCAACCCGAGGGAAACATTGCAAAAATTGATGGATGAACGCTACCCGGTTTACGGCGAGGCCGATATCATTGTAGATACGGGCCCAGAATCATCCGATTATACAGCGAACGAGGTTGTGGAAGCCTTGAAGGCTTTAGATTTAAACGCAGCGAGAAGCACATCGTGACCGATATATCAGATACAAACCACAGCACCTTAAACGTCGATTTAGCGGATCGAAGCTACGATATCTTTATTGGCGAAGACTTGCTGGATCGGGCCGGTGATTTCATGGCCCCGCTCCTAAGCCTCAAAAATGCTGTTATTATAACAGACAGCAATGTCGGCCCGCTTTACCTGACAAGGCTTCAGGCCTCATTAGATGCGGTGGGAATTTCCCACAGTGCGATTGTTCTGCCGGCAGGCGAAGCAACCAAAAGCTTCGCTCATTTGGAACAACTCACGAGCCAATTGCTCTCTACACCAGTCGAACGCAAAACCATGCTGATTGCGCTGGGGGGCGGGGTCATCGGAGACATCACGGGATTTGCTGCGGCGATAACCCTGCGCGGTATGGATTTTGTACAGATTCCTACGACCTTGCTTTCCCAAGTCGATAGTTCGGTTGGGGGGAAGACAGGGATCAACACGCCCCAAGGCAAGAACTTGGTCGGCGCATTTCATCAACCGCGTTTGGTGCTGGCCGACATATCGACCCTTACAAGCCTTCCCCGACGGGAATTTCTTGCCGGCTACGCGGAAGTGGCGAAGTATGGGCTATTGGGAAATTTTGAATTTTTTTCCTGGCTGGAAGAAAACGGTGGAAAAGTTTGCGACGGCGACCCGGATTCGATCCGCCACGCCGTCTTGACCAGTTGCCAGGATAAGGCCCGTGTCGTCGCCGAAGACGAACGTGAATTTGGCAGACGCGCGCTGCTGAACCTGGGACACACTTTTGGTCACTCCCTGGAAGCGCAAATTGGCTACGGCGGTGAGCTTCTGCACGGCGAAGCGGTGGCCATCGGCATGGACATGGCGTTCGAGCTTTCGGTTCGCATGGGTCTGTGTTCTGGTCAAGACAGAGACCGCGCCCGCCGCCATCTTCAAGCCGTGGGTTTGAACTTGGACCTGGATAATCTTGCCGATGATACCTGGACCGCAGATGCGCTTATTGCACACATGCAGACCGACAAGAAAGTCCAAGACGGCAAATTGACCTTTATACTGGCCCACGCCATCGGGGATACGTTCGTGACAAACAACGTTGATCCAGGTTCTGTTCGGGACGTTTTAAAAGACGCCCTTAGAAATTCCTCTTAATCATAACATCGTGTGAGCTAATGCCATGGTAACGACAATCAGCATTATCGTTCTCTTGATTATTCTATCCGCCTTCTTCAGCGGCTCCGAGACGGCCCTAACGGCGGCCTCTCAGCCGCTCATGCATCAGCTTGAACAGGGCGGCAACAAACGTGCGAGCTTGGTTAATCGTCTGCTGACAAAGAAAGAACGGCTGATCGGTAGCATTTTACTAGGTAACAATCTGGTAAATATTCTGGCTACCGCCCTCGCCACCAGCCTTTTCTTTACAATATTCGGCGAAGTCGGTGTGGTTTACGCGACCATCGCGATGACGTTCGTGGTTTTGATATTTGCGGAAATACTCCCGAAGACCTATGCCTTCAATGCCGCCAACCGATCCGCACTGCTGATTGCGCCCATTATTAATGCGCTCGTTTTTGTTCTCTCCCCGATCACACGCAGCATTAATTTTATCTTGAGAGGAATATTTAAAGCGTTCGGTGCAGACCTCAATACGGATGAAGCCCTAGGGTCAACCGCCCAACTTTTGCGCGGAGCCATTGCCTTGCATGAGGGCGAGGAAGAAATCGTTGCCCACGAACGGGCGATGCTTTCAAGCGTGCTCGATTTGGCCGAGGTTGAGGTCGGTGAGATTATGATCCACCGCAGGGATGTCGCAATGATCGACCTCGCTAAAAACCCAGGATCGATTGTCACCGAAGCCTTAGAGAGCCCTTACACCCGGCTGCCAATTTGGCAGGACCAACCCGAGAACATTATCGGCGTGTTGCATGCGAAGGCCCTGCTGCGCGAAGTTTGGTCACCAACGGTCGCGGTTGATCAGTTGAATATTAAGGACATTGCCACGGATCCATGGTTCATTCCGGAAACGACGACCCTGTTGGATCAACTTCAAGCTTTCCGGGATCGCCGCGAACACATTGCCATGGTGGTGGACGAGTACGGCAGCTTCATGGGCGTGGTTACGCTGGAGGATATTTTAGAAGAAATCGTCGGCGATATCAGTGACGAACATGATATTTCCGTTACCGGCGTACATACGCAACCCGATGGAAGTTTTGTGATTCGAGGCGACGTTACGATCAGAGATTTGAACCGCCAGTTCGGCTGGTTGTTGCCTGATGAAGAGGCAGCAACCCTAGCTGGCTTGGTGTTGCACGAATCCCGGCGTATTCCAGATGTTGGCCAAGCCTTTAATTTCCATGATTTCCGGTTCGAGATTTTGCGCCGCAAGGGGCACCAAATAACCTCCGTGCGGGTGACACCCCCGTCATCCTCTGTTGGATCCATTCCTGGGGCCTCTTCAGAACTCTCGGGCACTTGAATTCGTTCTAAAAGTAAAAGAGATATGACTCTTCACATATGCTTCCGAGACAGCTAAACTGAATCTTCGATTAATAATCGTTTTCGTAATTGCTGGTTGAAAAGGAAGTAGAAATGCATCCTCGTATCATTCCCGGCGTCGTGAATAATCAGACGATAAAGAGCATGAGCGCGCAAAACACTGCCCGTGAAGCAGCCCAAGTAATGGTCGATAGCCATATTTCAGCGATTGTCATAACTGACGATAATGGAAATTTGGAAGGAATTGTGACGGAGCGCGACATGGTCCACCGTGTTCTGGTGACAAATATACATGCTGATGAACTAAAATTGGGTGATATTATGACTGCAAACCCATTGACAGTATCGCCAGACGATTCGGCCATGGATGCTTTGGAACTCATGCGTGAGCGTAAGTTTCGCCATCTGCCTGTGGCTGAAAACGGTAAGGTTGTTGGAATGGTCTCAATTCGAGACCTTTACGATGCTGCAAAAGCAGAACTAGAAGAGAATGTTCGGGAAACCGAAGCCTTTGTCTTCGGTGACCGCTACGGCGCATAAAACGGCGTCGAGTTGTTAGTGGGGCACAACCTGATTACGTGACTGTTGGGTACGCTTGATTACTTTTTGGGCGTGGTTGGTTGTCTGCGTCTTTTTGAAACTTAACGAGGATTACCATGCCATTATCGAAACCCGTCCGCCGCTCCCTTCAGCACACCCGTGAAATTTATTGTCGAGGATATGAACGCGAGGACGGAATGTGGGACATTGAGGGAACACTTGTTGATTCCCGAACCTATCCGTTTAAAAACACCGACCGCGACTATATTAGCGCCGGTGAGCCTCTCCACGATATGAAGATCAGGCTGACTGTTGATGAGGACCTGAAAATTCATCGTGCGGAAGCATGTACAGATCAATCCCCTTACAACATGTGCCCCGATATCACGCCGGCTTATTCGTGTCTGGAAGGGCTGAGTATTAAACCGGGTTGGCGACGCGCCGTGCGTGAACGCCTAAGCGGAACCAAAGGATGTACGCATTTGAGCGATATGTTATTGGGTCCGCTTGCTGTAGCTGCGTTTCATACGGTTTCAGCAGCTCGTCGGAAAAGATATCAAGTGGAAAGCGGAGCCGACAATAAACCGCCGATGTTAAACACCTGCCACACCTACGCGGCCAACAGCCCGGTCGTAAAGCGCGCCTGGCCTGATTTTCATGAAGATGGTCGAGAGTGATTCAACTAATCTTAAAAAATAATTGTCGCGAACTAGGCTGCTTTACTCAGTTTTGACAACGAAATTGCGCGCTTTTTTCTTGGCTTCGTGCCAATCTCAGACGCAAGCTTTCCATGTCCCGCCTTAAAATGCCCCTCATCAGTGGAAGCATTTCTGAAGTAGGCGACAATAAAGGCCCGAATGGCCGAGGTCCGACTAGAACGTCCGCGACGGCCGTCAATCAGCGTGCAAAGCTCGTGAACCGTGAGGTTTTCATGACCGCAAATTTCGCCCACCGCTTCCCAAATCTCATTCTCAAGCCTTAAGCTTGTCCGGCGACCGTTAATAGTCACGTTTCGACTGATCAGACCTTGCATCATGGTTTACTCCCCACTGAGGTGGCTCCCAGAACTAACGTGCCAACGCACACGCAGAATTACATATCTCACGTCGCGTGTCAACGGAATACTGTATTACCGTAAATTGTATTACAACACATGCGTGATTGTCTTATGAAGAACTTCTAAAATGCTGAAACAAAGCCAGATTTAGAATCACAAGTACACGGGAGAAAATCTCAGGCTTATTCTTGAACAGTTCCCGTGCCGATCAATTGATTAATTTGAGCGTCTGCATACCCAAGCGTTTCAAGCAGAATTTCTCGAGTATGCCCGCCGAGGGCTGGCGCAGGCTCTGTGGGAATGTCAGGTGCCGCTGACAGATGCGGTGCGGTGCGGGCGAATTTATAGTCCCCAACATCAGGGTCATTGATTTCCACCAAGGCGCCCCTGGCTTCAAGCTGCGGGCATTCAAATAAATCTTCGGCGGTCTGAACAGGTGCGGCAGCCAGTCCCGCTGCATTGAGCATGGTCACAGCTTCATCGCGCGTAAATTCAGCCAAAGAATCATTAATCACGGCATCAACAAAGTCTCTATTTTCAAAGCGAGCATGAACATTTTTCGTGCGCTCATCGTCAAGCAGGTCAGGCCTGTTCAACGCCTGGCATAATCGCTCCCACATAGCCTCGTTGGGAACGGTCAAAGCAATGTAGCCGTCCTTGGCCATATAGGCTCCCTTAGGATAAATATTGAGCTGGCGTCCCCGGTGAACAGATTGACCGGCGACAGAAAACAGCTTCACCATGCCTGCATTCATTGCCAGTAAGCTATCATACATGGCGGTGTCTACGTATTGGCCCTCGCCGGTTCGCTCGCGCATATAAAGTGCTTGAGTGATGCCCCATGCAGCGGTCATACCAGAAATGATATCGGCCATACCGTGCACGGTTGTTGACGGCGGCTTGTCCTCAAAACCGATTCCGTGCATCAAGCCGCTCATCGCTTCGGCGACAATATCGAACGCAGGTCGGTCGCTGAAGGGACCCTGATAGCCTTCCAATCGGCCAAAGCCGGAAATAGAGGCATAGATCAAACGCGGGTTGATTACCTTCAAGTCCTCGTAGCCAAGTCCCATCCGATCCATGCCGCCGGGGCGTACGTTCTCCAACACGACGTCAGATTTGGCTGCCAGTTCCTTAAAGATTCCGCGGCCTTCTTCGCCACTAAGGTCCAGCACAATGCTTTTCTTGTTGCGGTTATAGGCCATGAAACCAGCGGCCTTTTTAACACCATCCTTTTCCGCATACGGTGGCATGCCGCGTCTCGGATCACCAATAACAGGGCGTTCGACTTTAATGACTTCCGCACCGGCATCGGCCAGCATCAAGGTGCAATATGGTCCAGCCATAAAGACTTCATTAGCCAGGACGCGGACACCGGATAGAGGACGGTCAGCGCTCATTCGCCAATCCACTCAACGACAGTAGAAACCCCCATACCAACGCCAACGCAAAGCGTTGCGAGACCGTAATAAGGTTCCTGCTGTTCCTTCGCCCGGCGTTTCATTTCATGCAGAAGCGTAACGAGTATCCTGGCCCCTGAGCACCCTGTTGGGTGACCAAGCGCAATCGCGCCGCCATTCACGTTGGTGATTTCATGTTTGAGGCCCAGCTTTCGAATACACGCCAGACTCTGCGCTGCAAAGGCTTCGTTCAATTCTATAAGGCCAATATCAGAAAGCGAAAGCCCTAGGCGCTTGAGAAGCTTCTCCGTAGAGGGTACGGGGCCATAACCCATAACTCCGGGATCAACCCCGGCGACGGCAGAACCTATCCAACGCGCCATGGGTTTAAGCCCAAGCTCATTGGCCTTTTCAGCACTCATCACTAATAGGGCAGCCGCACCATCATTGATGCCGCTGGAATTACCCGCTGTCACCGTGCCGCCTTTTCGAAATGCCGCTGGGAGCTTGCCTAGACCCTCCAGATCGGTGTCGACTTCAAACTCTCCATCGACCTGGCGATAGCGTGGATGCTCGTCCGTATCTATAACAATCTCCGCTCCTCGGCGTCCCTGCGTCGTTACCGGAACGATCTCATCTTTGAAGTGACCGGCGTTTATGGCTGCCACGGTCCGGCGCTGACTCTCTATCGCAAACTCATCCTGTTCACCGCGCGTGATTTGCATCTGATCGGCAATGATCTCCGCTGACTCGCCAAGGCTAACAATGGGATACATCTCATCCATCTTAGGATTGTTGTAGCGCCAGCCAACGGTGGTGTCGTGCATTACCGGGGGCATTGTGGTCGGCACACGGGTCGGCTTTGGCACGCTCCAGGGGGCGCGGCTCATGGATTCCACACCACTGGCGATGAAAACATCACCTTCCTCAGCGATAATTGATTTGGCGGCCTGGTTTACAGCCTCCAGTGCAGAAGCGCAGTTGCGGTTGAGAGTGACGCCAGAGACCTCGACAGGAAACCCTGCCAGCAACGACGCCATCCGTGCGACATCTCTGTTATCCTCGCCGCCCTGATTGCCACAACCGGCATAGACATCTTCCACTAACGCCGGATCGATGCCTGTTTTATCTACTAAGCCTTTGAGAGCAACCGCCAACAGATCGTCTGGTCTGACACCTGAGAGCCCGCCACCAAACTTGCCAATGGGCGTCCGCACGCCATCGATAATGACTACTTCCCGCATGATTTGAGTACCACCTAGAATTCAAATTTCACAATCGCCTATTTATTGCGGCTTTACAGCGAGAGTGAAAGGAAAATTCGGTAACGAGAAGCCCTAATTAGAAGCATTGACGTTCGACAATAGAAAAGTACCCTATGACAAAATTTGAATTATAAATTCTGGAGTCCGTAAGAATGTCGACTAACCTAAAAGACCGCATCACCTACGATCCGATTGAGCATCGCAAAAAGCTTAAATTGCCCGGCGGTGCCCGAGTGGCCGTTTGGACAGTGGTTACGGTAGAAGTATGGGACCCGTCAGGTCCATTGCCGCGTCAGGTGCTTTCTGCACCGGGCGGCCAACGCTGGCAGCCGGATGTGCCGAACTGGTGCTGGTCTGAATACGGGGCTCGGGTCGCGTTTTGGCGGATGAAACGGATTTTGGACGAATTCAACATCAAGGCAACCCTGTGTATCAATGGCTCGGTCTGTGACCACTACCCCCAAATTATTGACGCTGCCATCGAATCAGACTGGGAGTTCATGGGACACAACATCGTCCAAAAGCCCATGCATATGATGGACGACGAACGCCAAGCTATCTTTGATACGGCAAAAATCATCCAAGAAAGAACCGGCAAGAAACTTCGCGGTTGGATGGGGCCGGGCCTCACCGAAACTGACGACACGCCAGATTATTTGACTGAAGCCGGCATGGATTACACGACGGATTGGGTGATCGACGATCAACCCTGCCCCATCGAAACCAAGAACGGTACGCTGTATTCGATTCCCTATTCGGTCGAAACCAATGATGTGGTGATGAGTGCCATACAGACCCAGCCATCGTCGGAAATTTACGATCGCATCATGGACCAGTTTGAATGCTTTTATGAAGAAGGCGAAGAACAGCCCCGCGTGTTGTCTGTGTGCTCGCACCCCTATCTTTCCGGTGTGCCGCACAGGATCAAATATTTCCGCAAGATCTACGAAGAACTAACGAAGAAGCAGGACGTGGTTTTTTGGACCGGAGATCAGATTATTGACTGGTATAAGGACGCGGTTAGATAGGCACCTAGCTTGCAAAAAGCGGCCTCAATCGCCATAGTTACAACCATGTTTCATACCAACACCAAAAGGGCGAGGAAGCTAGGCGGAGAGCAGGACGTAGAGCCTCGCGCTTGCGACTGGCCCGGGTGTGACGACCAGGAAGGCGGCGTTTTCAAAGCCCCGAAGTCACCTCAGAACCTGAAAAGCTACCGCTGGTTTTGTCTGGATCATGTGCGTGAGTACAACAAGTCCTGGAATTATTATACAAACATGGACGATAATGAAGTCGAGACAGATCGCCGACACGATACAGTTTGGCATCGTCCTTCTTGGCCGCTGGGTGCCAATGGCGCAGCCTTTGGATATTCCAAGCGACAGTTCAACGACGCATTTGGGGTGTTTGACGATGATGATACACCTGACCCGCATCATCAGAAACCTGCGTTTCGTGCAACCACCCCTGAAGGCAAGGCTTTGCAAATTTTAGACTTGCAGCCGCCGCTCACGACAGAAATAGTTAGAGCCAGATATAAGGAACTTGTAAAACGTCATCACCCGGATGCTAATGATGGCGATAAAGCATCAGAAGAGAAATTTAAGCAAATTAGCCAAGCCTATCAGACCATCATGACTGTTCTTGCCCCTTGACGGGAGCGGCTTTGTCGTTTTTAAGGCCTCAAGAGACCTTTAAATAGACGAGACGCCCTTTAGCCTGAAACCTAGAGATCACTGGAAACACGACCTATGACTGCACTTGCCACAAAAGAATCGGAGACGACATTTCCCCTCAATGCTCCGGATATCACCGTTTCCGTCCGCGAAACATTTGGGATCGATAGCGACTTGGACGTCCCCGCCTTTAGTGTGGGCGAAGACCACGTCCCTGAAATTGACAAGACGTACCGGTTCGACCACGACACGACTCTCGCAATTCTTGCCGGATTTGCGCACAATCGACGGGTTATGATCCAGGGTTATCATGGCACTGGCAAATCAACACACATCGAACAAGTCGCGGCGCGTCTCAACTGGCCGTGCATTCGGATCAACTTGGACAGCCATATCAGCCGGATCGATTTGGTTGGTAAGGATGCCATCGCGCTGAAGGATGGCAAGCAAGTTACTGAGTTCCGCGAAGGCATCCTGCCTTGGGCATTACAGCACCCTACCGCCATTGTTTTTGATGAATATGACGCCGGACGGCCGGATGTCATGTTTGTTATTCAGCGGGTTCTGGAAGTCGATGGCAAGCTTACCCTTCTCGATCAAAACAGAGTCATGACACCACACCCATATTTTCGCCTATTTTCCACTACCAACACGGTGGGCTTGGGCGATACGACTGGGCTTTACCACGGCACACAGCAAATCAACCAAGGTCAAATGGACCGTTGGAACATTGTTTCCACGCTGAACTACCTACCCCATGATGCAGAGCAAGAAATCGTGCTTTCCAAGGTGCCTGACTACGCCAGCAAACAGGACCAAGAACTTGTTGGATCCATGGTTGAATTGGCTGACCTCACCAGGGATGGCTTCATGAACGGTGATATCTCAACCGTCATGTCGCCCCGTACAGTCATTACCTGGGCAGAAAACGCCAAAATCTTCGGTGATTTAGGTGTCGCGTTCCGGCTGACATTCCTGAACAAGTGTGATGAGATGGAGCGCCCTGTGGTTGCTGAATACTATCAACGCTGCTTTGGTGATGAACTCCCTGAATCGGCCGCCAAGCCGGTTTTGGCGTAACCAAGTCAAATGTCCTCGGACAGTAGCGAAACAACTCACGACCTGGTCAAGCGGGTCACGGCTGCGGCCTATCGCGCTGTATCCGGGACGCGTGAAGAGTCCGTTACCTTCAGCAATGGCCCCGCCGGTGTAACCGGAGAGATCATTCATCTGCCAATGCCATCGCGCCAGTTCTCGCTGGGAGAGATGATGCGCCTGAGAGGTGCATCCGACGCGCTTGCTCTCAAGCAACGCCACCACGACGACGCGCTCCACGCAAAAAACATGCCCCAAGGCCAGATTGCCCGAGAAGTTTACAACCAAGTAGAACAGGCCCGGGTCGAATCCATCGGTGCAAACCGAATGGTCGGTGTCGAAGACAACCTAACGGCTTTGTTGCTGGAAAAAAGCCAAAGCTATATGGCCATCGCCGAGCCGGAAGACGCGCCCTTGGCCGATGTTATTTCCCTTCGAGTTCGTGAGATATTAACGGGGAACCCCCTGCCATCGTCGGCCAAACGCCTGGTCGACCTTTGGCGCGAGCACTTAGATGACGTTGCGGGTCAAAAATTCGAAGGGCTTGCGGACGTCATAAACGATCAACAGGCATTCTCTGACAGGCTTGTCGACCTGATAGACACCTTGGACGTGGTCCCCAACGCAGAAGACGACCAGGATGAAACGTCTCAAGACGATCAAACAGAAGACCCGGACGAAGAAAACAAAGCTGACGAGCAACAACAATCCATGGATGACGAAGAGTCCCAATCCGGCATGGATGGCGAAGGCGATCAAGACGGCGACACGGATGAGATGTCCATGGGCCTGGAAGATATGTTGATGGACGAAGGCGAAGAGCCAGCGGGGCCGACGATGCCTCAGTCCAATTGGTCAGAAAATGATCTTATTGGGTCCGGATACCGAGTCTATTCCACCGCGTTCGATGAAATTGTCGATGCCGACACCCTTTGTGAGCCCGACGAGTTGGAGCGACTCCGTAAACAGTTGGACCAACAATTATCCCAATTGCAAGGTGTTGTAACCCGGCTGGCCAACCGCCTGCAACGACGGCTCATGGCGAAACAAACCCGGTCCTGGGAATTTGATCTGGAAGAAGGCGTTCTTGATGCGGGTCGATTGTCTCGGGTGGTTACAGATCCCCAGCACCCGCTATCCTTCAAAATTGAAACCGAAACCAATTTCAGGGATACAGTCGTATCCCTGTTAATCGATAATTCTGGTTCCATGCGGGGGCGTCCTATCACGGTCGCCGCGATTAGTGCGGAAATTTTGGCGCGCACCTTGGAAAGATGCGGCGTGAAGGTCGAAGTTCTAGGCTTCACGACGAAGGCCTGGAAAGGCGGCGCCTCCCGCGAACAATGGGTCGATCACGGAAAATCTGAAAATCCAGGCCGACTCAACGATATTCGCCATATCATATATAAGGCGGCAGACAGTCCGTGGCGTCGGTCGCGCAAGAATCTGGGGCTGATGCTACGCGAAGGCCTGTTGAAAGAGAATATCGATGGCGAAGCTCTGCTTTGGGCGCACAACCGCTTACTGGCACGCCCAGAAGAACGCCGCATATTAATGGTAATCTCCGATGGCGCGCCAGTTGACGATGCGACACTTTCGACAAACCCGGGCAATTATCTTGAAAGACACCTGCGTCAGGTCATCGAGTGGATCGAAACCCGCTCAAACGTTGAGTTAACCGCGATCGGGATTGGCCACGACGTCACCCGTTACTATCGCCGCGCCGTCACGATAACGGATGCTGAGGAACTTGGCGGTACAATGATGCAGAACCTTGCGGACTTATTCGATGAAGATTACAACAATTCATCACGGCGATCCGGAAGGGCTGGAGGCCGTTAATTTTTATAAGTTGAATTTAAACTCTCAATAGGGCTTTATTCCGAGGGTGCCAAAGGGTTACTCTTTGAGAGCGTCGCATTTAAGGCTAAGATATATAGATGGCTGATAAAAAATACAGACTGGTCACGCGAGCCGATTTTGACGGTGTTGTTGCTGGTGGCCTGCTAATTGAAATGGATATGATCGACGACATCTTGTTCGCCGAACCCAAGGATATGCAGGACGGCAAGGTCGAAATTACATCGAACGATATCACGACTAATTTACCTTACGTTGACGGGGTTCATCTTTGTTTTGACCACCATATCAGTGAGACAAAAAGGGTCGGCGACCGGGAGAATCATATCATTATCGGCGATGCACCTTCGGCAGCCCGTGTGGTCTATGAACATTTTGGCGGTCAGAAAAAATTCCCGGGTATTTCACTCGATTTGATGGACGCGGTCGATAAAGCCGATTCTGCACAATACACCGAAGAAGATATTCTGGCGCCTGATCCATGGACCCTTGTTAACTTCATGCTTGATCCGCGCACGGGGCTGAGCAGATTTGGTAACTTTGTCATATCCAATGAACAGTTGATGAAAGATATGATGGTCTATTGCCGTCATCATCCGGTAGATGAAATCTTGGAAATTCCAGATGTAGAAGAGCGCCTGCATCTTTATCTGGAACATGAAGAATCGTCGGAACAGCAACTTCGCAGCTGTACCAAAATGGAAGGCAAGGTCGCGGTACTTGACCTTCGCAATGAAGACCCCATTTTTTGCTGCAACCGCTTCACGGTCTATGCACTGTTCCCAGAATGTAACGTTTCGATCCAAGTCCTACCGAACCAAGACGGCTCTAAAATTGTCCTTGCGGTCGGTAAATCAATTTTAAATAGGACATCTGATGTCAATATTGGCATGTTGATGCTGGAATTTGGGGGTGGCGGCCATGCGTCGGCTGGAACCTGCCAAATTGCGCCAGATAAGGCTGACGGCGTGCTTCGGGAAATTGTTCAGCGCTTGCAAGAGAATACGTAAGCCTCGTCGTTTTTTTTAATGCGGCTCACAGAAATTGGAGGCCGGTATGCGCTTCAATTCAATTCTGAGCATTACGCTGGTACTGGCGGGATTTATCCTGAGCGGTTGTATGCGGCCATCGGAAGTAAGACCTCAATCTTACCTTCCCCCACCAGAAAACACCCTTAATGATCTGATCAATTTTGAAACTGCGTCCGGTCCCGAGCAAATACACCCGGCGGCGCAGCGAATCGAACAGCTCAGCCGCGAAGTTATCGCCATCCTTTCAAATCCCTCGATCTCTAAAGATCAAAAAGAGGCCCATTTCAGTAAGCTGTTGGCTCGTGATCTCGACATCCCCTTAATTGGGCGATTTGTTATGGGCAGGCACTGGCGGCGCGCCAATCGGAAACAACGCCAAAGCTACATGAAGGTTTTTCGGAATTACGTCATTCATACTTATTCCGTCCGCTTAGGCGGTGCCGAGGTTGATAAGTTCGAGGTCGTCAATTCGAAAGTCATTGGAAAGAAAGACATTTTAGTCATTTCCAATGTTTCTAAGGCACGTAAAAAGCCGGTACGGGCTAATTGGCGGCTGCGTCGGCGTAACGGTGCCTACCTAATTCTTGATCTTTCTGTCGAAGGAATCAGTATGGCCTTAACCCTTCGCCAGGAGTTTAGTGCCATCCTCAAACGAAAGGGTGGCCTTACCACACTGATTAACATGCTAAAAAAACGAAACGCTTGATTTTGTTTTAATCGCACCCTATATCGCGTCCCTATACGGGGCGTTTTTTTTGCCCGGCCCTGTGACTCCGGTCACATCAAGAATATTTGAAATTTGGTACCTTTGGATTGCACTCCGAAGTCTGGATTGATTTTCGGTTGGTGTGCTTTTCTCGTGGATGAATAAGAAGAAGTTCTACAAAAGGCGATAATTAAATGAGACCCGTTACAGTATTTTTTCTGAGCTTATTTGTTTTTGTCGGCATGACCGGAACGGTTATGGCTGACAATCCTGCGGCTCAGCGCATTCATAAACTCGGCCAGGAAGTTTTGGCTGTTATGGCTGATCCGTCTATTTCGAAAGACCAGCGCACAGCCCATTTTGGTGGCCTCCTTGCCCGTGACTTAGACATCCCGGTTATCGGCAGGTTCGTCCTCGGCCGATATTGGCGGAAAGCAAGCCGCAACCAACGGATAACCTACTTGCGGGCCTTCAAGGGTTATGTGATCCGCACGTACTCAAATCGTTTAGGTGGTGCCGATTTAAGCCAATTTAAGGTGACCAGCGTAAGGCCTGTGGGCAAGCGTGATATTCTCGTTAGGACCCAGATATCCCGACCCAAGGCGGGCGCGGTTTTTGCCGACTGGCGGGTACGAGAGCGCAAGGGTGCATACAAAATTCTCGACCTCTTCATCGAAGGTGTCAGTATGTCCATGACATTGCGCCAAGAATTCAGTGCTGTTCTGCGCCATAAAGGCGGCATCAAGGGCTTGATTGCCATGCTGAACAGTCGCGCGACCTAACGAGGGCTTAGCGTCCCAATATCCACTGATTTTCGATAACGTCCCGGACTTCGTCCGGGGCCAAGCCATTTGCATCCGCAAGGTCCTGGGTTTCAGCAATTACTACATCTGCGTCCTGGCTCATGCGATAGCGTTTAAAGATATCCGGCCGGTGAATCCCCATGCTTTCGCCGATTATCTCGAGAAAATTAACGACCTCAAACGGCCAGTCATTCTCATGCGAACAGAGTTCCCGATGACAGACGTGGTATACACCTGCCAGCGTTGTAACACCTAAATCCGCCGCAGCCTGTAATTGTCCTGCGTGTAATTCTTTCTTGTAGTCTGGCATCGCCTTCAGGCCCGTACAAGAATAGCCAATGATGGGTTGTTCCAAATTCACGTATTCAACCCCGGGAACTGCCTCTAATAGCTTTATCGCAGTCTTATTTACCTCTTCCACGCTTGAATGTTCGTGCAAGCCCACGCGCTTATTAACCGGCCTGGTCATGAGCGCCTTAAGATCATCAATACGGCTTTCCAGAAAACTGACAAACATGGTCAGATCAAACCCGGTATTCGACGGGTCGGCACTCGGCATCGCGAATTCGTCCATCTGGATCATGCATGACGGGCACCAGGATAATACCTTGCCAGTCTTGGTGGCGGAAAATTTGCTCAGCGTACTCTCTCCCATACGGCCAGAATTCGCCGTATCGCCGGTCCGAAGCTGAATGACGCCACAGCAATGTGACGGTCCTCCCATGACCCGATAGCTCACGCCTAACGCGTCCATGATGTCCAAGGCCAACAGAGCGATATGTGGGGTCCTGAGAACGTTACAGCCGGTATAGAACACGACATCAGGCGTCTCTTGCCCGTCGTCAGCATCAGGAAGCTGCCCCAACTGCAGGAGAAGGTCTGGCGGTAATTGAAGGCGTGATAGAACCTTTACGCCCTGACTCATATCTTGGAAGGCTTTAACACTAGACCGACGCGATGCTTCGTCGCCTGCCCGCTTACCAATCTGTGCGCGCACCAACGATAACATAAAGCGTGGATTAACGCCGTCTTCGCAGGCCCGAATACAAGCCCCACTTAGCGAACACTTGGTGGCCCAGCGTTCCGCCGCTACACTGCCCTTGCCCCCACCAAGAATATCCAATGTGGCTTTTATCACTGCCTTCGAATCCGTAACATCCACATCAGCCGCTTCCGTCATAGGACAAACGTCAACGCATTTTCCGCAGCGGGTACAACGATCAAAGATGTCTTGGGTACGCTGCTCCAGGCCTTCTAAAAATGCGGTGGTTGTCATGATATTTATATTTCCAATGAGACTCGGTTAAACCCACCCTAAATTGCGGCTCAATGTTTTGCAATTTTCAACATTTGAACAATTATTATGGAAAATTTAACGCTTCGTGTTTTAGGATAAAGACGTAGAGAGACCCTCAAGAAATGAGGGGAAAAGTGTCCAGAAAGGAGACAGCTATGAAGTTCTTAAAATCAATATTCGTCGGCGCGTTATTGGTCGCCACGGTTTCTAATTCGGCAAAATCTGCGCAGCCTCCCCAGACTTTTTGTGATGAACGCGTTAAGGTTATCGCTGCATTGGAAAAAATGTATCAGGAGCAGCCGGTTTCTATGGGGCTTACAAATTCAGGCTCGATGATTGAAGTTTTTAAGTCATCCAAAGGATCTTGGTCTATCGTCGCAACTCAGCCTTCCGGTACGACCTGTTTAATTGCTGCCGGTGAGCACTGGGAGAATGTGGCAGCGCGATCAGCCGGTATGGAGATGTAAGGCAGACCTAGATTTCATGAAAAATTCTCTGTCGGTGTATTGCTCTGAAGAAAATTTTCACTATCTTCTCAGGCGGGACAACCGATCAATAACAGCTATATTGTATTTACATGAAAATTCGCGAGCGCATCTGCAACCTGGTTGAAGGGGACATCTTTCAACGGTTTATTACCGCCCTTATCGTTTTAAACGCGATTACCCTGGGTCTTGAAACGGTGCCCGACGTAACGAACCCCTATGGTGCCCTGCTGCACAAATTCGACGTTTTCGTATTGACGATGTTTACCATCGAAATCCTGGCGAAACTTCAGTACCGCGGAATAGGTTTTTTCAAAAACGGCTGGAATGTTTTCGACTTCGTGATTGTCAGCATTGCTTTATTGCCATCAACAAGCGGGCTTTCGGTCCTGCGCGCCCTCCGAATCCTTAGAACCCTTCGCCTTATTTCAGTCGTGCCGCAAATGCGTCGGGTCGTTCAGGCTCTCATCACCGCCATCCCCGGGATGCTGAGTGTTGGGGCTATCATTTTGCTGGTATTCTATATCGGTGCGGTTCTTACAACGAATTTATACGGCACTTCGCACCCGCAATGGTTCGGCACCATTGGCGAAAGCATGTATTCGCTGTTTCAGATCATGACCTTGGAAAGCTGGTCGATGGGAATTGTTCGTCCTGTGATGGAGGTCCACCCCTCGGCTTGGGTATTCTTTGTGCCGTTTATCCTGATTACCAGCTTTGCCATTCTAAATTTGTTCATCGGCATCATCGTCGACGCTATGCAGACCCAACATATGGAAGAAGAAGAGGTCATCCATCGAGAAGTCGACAGCGTACACGAAGACACAGAAGCGATCCGTCAGGAATTAACCGCGGTGCGCCAGGAACTTGCCATCGTTCGGCGATTGCTGGAAGAAAAATCTAAATAGGCCGAGGGCGCTAGCCCAGCACAGTCCCTTGGCTCGCATCATCCATCATGATGGTGTCGTGAGTACGGGATAGGGCTGCGGTAAATTCCGGGTCCTTGGCTTCCTCAGGTGTTAGGGCATGAACCGCGGCAAATAAATTTTCCAAACCGGCCTTGCAATAGATCATCAGCATTTTCATGCCATCGTCTGAAGTGATCTTATGAGGCACACCGGGGGGCACATGAATGCTGGATCCCGCTTTGGCGGCAAAAGATTTCCCATCGACAATAAATTCGGCGCTGCCTTCGACGATATAAAACGTCTGTGATCGAGTATCATGTCGATGCAGGCGGGAAACAAAACCCGGTTTACAAACTTCCTCAATAAGCTCAAAAGTCCCACCGGAATCTTCGGCCCGAACCTTCACGTAAACTTCGTTAAATCCGGCAGGGTAAAAATTTCCCTCTCCCGGCCCTGTCGTACTAATTTTTTGTACAGTTTCGTCGGTCATTTAATTTCCCCTAAAATTTACATCGTTAATTTATTTTGCAGATAATTGGTTTACAATAGCAACCACGAAAAAACCCGCCGGATAGGCGGGTTTTAAAATTACGTTTATTTAAAGATCAGGTCCGTTAGGCGGCTTTCGAAGCCAATGCCTTCTTGATCCGCTTTTTCAAACGCAAACCCTCAGGCGCCAAATTTTTATCGGCGGCATCCAAAAGGTAGGCATCTAATCCACCACTGTGCTCAATGGAACGAATGGCCGATGTGCTCAGGCGCAAGCGCACCGAGCTATCAAGCGCTTCGCTCAGAACCGAAATGGTCTGAATGTTAGGCAAATAGCGCCGCCGAGTTTTATTATGAGCATGGCTCACATTATTGCCCGATAGAACGCCCTTGCCGGTGATATCACAACGTCTTGCCATTGATCTTGTCCTCTTAATTCGAAGGCCGGGTTTTAGGCTACGCGGCCCCTGACGTCAAGCACCAAAGCTGATATTTAGCCTGCATTTAGTCCATGGCCGCTTGCAGACCCTCATCCAGCTTGGCAAGAAACTTCTGGGTTGTCAGCCAACCTTGGTCAGGGCCGATAAGAATTGCCAAATCTTTCGTCATGTCGCCTGACTCAACGGTGTTAATACAGACTTTTTCAAGGGTCTCGGCGAAGTTCATAACCTCAGGGGTCTCGTCAAACTTGCCGCGGTAATACAAAGCCCGCGTCCAAGCAAAAATGGAAGCAATAGGGTTGGTCGAAGTTTCTTTGCCTTCTTGATGCAGGCGGTAATGGCGGGTAACGGTGCCGTGCGCTGCTTCCGCTTCAATCGTCTTACCATCTGGCGTCATAAGTACCGATGACATCATGCCGAGCGACCCGAACCCTTGGGCTGCTGTATCAGACTGAACGTCGCCGTCATAGTTCTTCGCCGCCCAAACGAACTCACCCGACCATTTTAGGGCAGACGCAACCATATCATCGATCAAACGATGTTCGTAGAAGATGTCCTTGGCTTTAAAAGCATCTTCGAATTCTTGCTCAAATACTTCTTGGAACAAATCGCGGAAGCGCCCGTCATATTGTTTAAGGATCGTATCCTTGTGCGACAAAAAGACAGGCCAACCGCGATCAAGGCCGTAATTAAAGCTGGATCGGGCGAATCCTCGGATGCTCTCATCGACGTTATACATGCAAAGCGCTACGCCGCCGCCATCCTGAAAATTATAGACCTCACGCTCAATGACCTGGCCGTCTTCGCCTTCAAACTTCATGGTCAGCTTGCCGTTACCGGGAACGACAATATCTGTCGCTGCGTATTGATCTCCGAAAGCATGACGACCGATGACATACGGGCTGGTCCAGCCCGGCACCAAACGGGGGACATTTTTACAAACGATTGGCTCACGGAAGATCGTGCCACCGATGATGTTCCTAAGCGTTCCATTCGGCGAACGCCACATTTTTTTCAAGCCAAATTCCTCGACCCGAGCCGCCGTCGGCGTGATGGTCGCGCACTTAACGCCGACCCCATGTTCTTTGATCGCGTTGGCTGCATCAACGGTGATTTGATCATCGGTCTCGTCCCGATTTTGAACATTGAGATCATAATATCTCAAATCAATATCCAAATAGGGCAGGACAAGTTTGTCCTTGATGAATTGCCAGATGATTCGAGTCATCTCGTCACCATCGAGTTCAACGACAGGATTTTGAACTTTAATTTTTGCCATCGGGTATTTTTCCGAAAAATAAAAGACGGGAATTGAATCACCGTGCTTTAAGCAAACGCCGCCTGATGTGCAACCTTCAAGGACTAATGAATTACCCTTTCTTTTGGAAACGCAACAGTAACCGTCGTGCCAGTTCCAAGTTCGCTATAAACTTCTAAATGCCCCTCATGGGACTCCACCAATTGTTTCGTTAAGGGTAGGCCAAGCCCCGTTCCTTCGTATTTCCGGTCCAACGCCTCATCAACCTGCCCAAAGGGTTCAAGGGCGATCTGGATACCAGCTTCATTCATACCGATGCCATTGTCTGTCACAACGAAGATCATTTGGCCTTGCCCGTCCAAGTGGCACTTAAGTGTGACTTCCCCGCCACCGGGGGTAAATTTGATCCCGTTGGTAAGTAAGTTTAATAAGATTTGTTTAAAACGACGCTCGTCTCCACGTAGGGCAAATAAGTTTTCTCCGACCTCACTGGATACCGTCACGTTTCCAGCCTTGGCCCTCGGCTGCACCATTTTAGAAATTTCTTTGACCAATGGACGGATTTCCACTTGATTATCTTGTAAATCCAGCTTGCCTTCTTCGATGGCCGTCACGTCGAGTATGTCGTTGATCAACTTCAATAAATGGATGCCGGAATTATTGATATCTTGGATGTATTCCTCTTGCTTCTCATTGGCAATGGGGCCGAACGTTTGTCCCAAAATAGCCTCGGAAAAGCCAATAACCGCATTTAGCGGGGTGCGCAGTTCGTGGCTCATATTGGCCAAGAAATCGGTTTTCACCTGGCTTAAGGTCTCAGCCTCTAATTTTGCTTCCAGCAGCGCGTTCTGCGTTCTTTTGCGTTCGTCGATGTCTGAACGAATGGAGCAAATGGCCTTTTCTCCGTCCCAGTCAATCACAAACGAGCGACGGTCCTCCCAGAATGTAGCTCCGTTCCGCTTCACACCTTTGGTTTCTTTGTCGGCAATCACACGTTCATTGCCAAGACGCGCTTCGTGGGTGCCCTCTTCAAAATCTGGATGGGTTAGATCCTTTGTTGAGTCCAAGGCCAAAACTTCATCCGGAGAATTGTATCCGTACAGTTTGGCCAGAGCATTATTAGCATAAAGCGGCACACGATTGCGGTGAACGAGAATGCCATAGTTGGCCGTATCGAGAAGAGTTCGGAATCGTTCCTCACTTGTACGGAGTTCTAATTCCGTACGTTTTCGTTCATTAATTTCAGATTCCAGGTGGGCCGTCCGTTCAGCAATTCTCTCTTCCAATTCATCATTGGCATTTTGTAAGGCTACCTGCGTATTTTTTAACTCTGTGATATCGCTAACAATTGTAAATATACTGCCATCATCAAGACGAGTCTCATTAGCCTGCAACCACCTGTGATCACGCATAATATCAACGGGCTTTGTTGGATTACGGTGATGTTTTACCCTTTCTTGAATGAATTCCTCTTCTCGACCGCGCGCATTCTTGACAGGTCGACGAGCGACTATCGTTCGTATCATTTCTTCATAGCTTACCCCGGGCCTAAGAATATCGGCCATAACCGCCATTTGTTCGCGATAGCAAGCATTGAAAAATGACAACCTATCGTCGCTGTCAAATAGCGCAACGCCGACTGGCAACGCTTCAACAGCTTGGGAAAGCCGGTCTCTAGCTTCCTCGGCCAATTTTCGCTCTGTAATATCAAGAGCAATGATCATAATGGCAGGTTCACTCATGTAGCTGATCCGAGTTCCCTGCGCCGCCACGTCTATGACACTGCCATCATCTTTGATAAATTTCTGATCCAGCATGCCCGCTGTTTTGCCGGTCTCAAGCATGGAATGCCATCGATTCTTGATGGTTTCTTGAATGTCTTTTGGAACATGCTGCAATGCTGACCGACCGACTAATTCATCGGCAGACTTAACCCCCAATAATGTTGCCATGGCCGGATTGGCATAAATAATTTTTTCATCTTTATGGAAATAGATCGCGTTGGGAGAGGAATCGACAAGAGTCCGGTAAAGTTCTTCACTTTGCGCTAATGAGTCTTCTGCTCGTTTCAGGTCTGAAACATCCGTACGGATAATTGCGATCCCGCCATCTGGTGTTTTAACTTCATTAATTTGCAACGTCCGGCCATCAGATCGGGGCGATTGATAAGGCCCCTGAGGGCTTTTATGGCGCCTGATTCGTTCTTCTTTTTCTAAAAGACCAGTCCCCAATTCCTTTTCACTAAGTCGAAACTCCTCTCTAAGAATGACCATCTCCTCAAAAGTCATCCCCAATTTCAATTTTTCTTTTAGTTCAGACCGACCCTTAAAAAAATTTTCATTTACAAGCGTAAGCCTGTCATCGGAATCAAATAGGGCAAATCCGTCAGGGATGCTTTCAACTGCGGTCCTGAGTAGGCTTTCCGATTTCTTTAACTCGGTAATATCTGTACGAATAAAAGCGATACCGCCCGCTGATGTTTTGACTTCATCAACCTGATACGTTCTCCCGTCAGGCTGCTTCACATACATTGGCCCATGAGGGTTTTTGTGCCACGCAAGCCTTTCTTCAACGGATAGTTTGCTCTCACCTTGAGCAGCATTACGTTCACCACTTTCGTCCGATTTATACAGAAGCTCTTTAAAGGTAATTCCAGGTTTGGCAAATTTGCGCAGGTCGGGGCGGGCTTTGAAGTAATTTTCGTTCACCACTACGAGCTTGTCATCCGCGTCGTAGAGAGCAACTCCCTGAGGAATACTTTCAAGCGCAGCCCTAAGTGTCTCTTCCGATATTTTTAATGCATCCTCCGCCGCTTTGCGTTCAGAGATATCCTGAATTATTGCAATAATTTGTGTCGGTTTCCCGTCCGCATCATGGACCGCCGTTAAACAGATATTTGTCCATATTGTGGTGCCATCTTTTCGCACATATTGTTTTTCACGCGAATAGCTTTCCAGTTCTCCGTTCCGAAGCCTTTCATTAAACTCTATGACAGTTGGCCGATCTTCGGGCACGGAAACTTCAAGAGATGTTAGCTTTAACATTTCCTCACGTGTGTAGCCGAGCATATCGCAAAGCTTCTGGTTTACGCGTAGCCAAAGCGAGTGTTGCGGGTCAACGGCCCGCAGTGCCATGCCCATCGCGTCCTGCTCGAAAGCGGCGTTAAAAAGCTCTAAGGAAGCGTCCACGTGGGCATCGACTCCAGGTTTCACGGAATCCTCTTTAATCCTGGTTACAAATGAGCGTCTACACCAATTAATTTTGATTTTAATTTTTTAGGTATTCAATAGATTAAATTTTGATTTTTAAATGCAAAATTACCAGTAACCGTACCTTTATTCTCCTTTCCGTGGAAGCCATTCATGGTCTCCGATGTTTAAAAAATACACTTCAACGCCAAATAAGGCTCTCTGTTTAGAAAAAATTTTGACCGATTGGCAGGGAACAAGGTTGCGTCCCCATATAAGTATGAATAAAAAGTGTCCAGGATCAACGCGGATACAGCTTAAATTTTGGCCCCCTGCAGTCTTTGGGGTGGTGGTGTGGCGCGCAATTTTTGTAAAACTCAGCCAGCGAATGAGCGAATTCAGTTCTATCTGAAACATCGCTTTTACTGGATGACAGACTTATTTAGGAGTTGTGACGATAATGACTGACCAGCCGGATATCATTTACACCAAAGTCGATGAAGCACCAGAACTCGCCAGCGGATCGTTCTTACCGATCATTCGTGCTTTCGCCAAACCAGCAGGGATTACCTTTGGTACCAGGGATATTTCACTCGCGGGACGGATCATTGCAAACTTTCCTGAAAACCTAACCGACGCACAAAAGCAAAGCGATGATCTGGCCATTTTAGGCGATCTGGTAAATCAGCCGGACGCCAACGTTATCAAGCTGCCGAACATCAGCGCATCTATTTCCCAGTTGAACGGTGCCATCGCTGAATTGCAGAGCCAAAGCTACGATGTTCCTAACTATCCTGAAAGTCCTACAAACGATGCGGAGAAAGCCATCCAGGCAAACTATGGTAAGGTCCTGGGCAGCGCCGTGAACCCGGTTCTGCGTGAAGGCAACTCGGACCGCCGCGCACCAAAGGCTGTTAAAGAATTCGCCAAGAAGAACCCGCACAGCATGGGTGCCTGGTCAGCAGACTCCAAAACCCACGTCTCGACCATGAGCAGCGGCGATTTCTGTTCCAATGAAAAATCCGTGACCCTCACGGAAGCTTCTGTCGGCAACGGCCGGATTGAATTCGTCGCGGCGGACGGCAGCGTAACAGTCCTGAAGGCTGACCATCCTCTTGAAGACGGTGATGTCATCGATAGCACGAAGATGAGTGCCAAAGCACTTCGGTCGTTTCTTGAAGATGAAATCAAAGACGCCAAGGATCAAGGTGTGCTGTTCTCCCTGCACGTCAAAGCGACAATGATGAAAATTTCCGACCCTATCATCTTTGGTCATGCGGTTGCTGCCTACTTGAAAGACGTGTTTGAGAAGTACGCGGACACATTTACCGAACTCGGTGTCGATCCTGATTTTGGGATTGGTGACCTTCTCCTGAAGATTGATACATTGCCTGCCGATCAAAAGGCCGCCATCGAAGCAGACATCGACGCCTGCATGGAAGCACAGCCTGATCTTTACATGGTGAATTCTGATCGGGGTATTTCCAATCTTCACGTCTCCAGCGATGTGATTATTGATGCCTCCCTGCCGGCCCTCATTCGTGCCGGCGGCAAGGCCTGGGGGCCAGATGGTAAGGAAAACGACACCAAGTGCGTGATCCCAGATAGCAGCTACGCTGGCATCTACGCAGAAACCATCGATTTCTGTAAAGAGCGAGGTGCGTTTAACCCCTCCGAAATGGGCAGCGTTTCCAACGTTGGCTTGATGGCCAAGAAAGCCGAGGAATATGGCTCTCACCCGCAGACGTTTAAGGCTCCGGGAAACGGCAAAATTCGCTTTGTCGATGCCGCTGGGACGACACTTATCGAACACGACGTCGAAGAAAATGACATCTGGCGGGCCTGCCAAACCAAAGATGCGCCGATCCAGAACTGGATCAAACTCGGCGTTAGCCGCGCCCGTGCTACTGGCGTCCCCGCGATTATCTGGCTCAACAAAGACCGCGCCCACGACGCCGAACTGATCAAGAAAATCGATCAGTACCTACCTGAGCACGACACCAACGGTCTTGATATCAGAATTATGACCCCGGTGGATGCCACCCGGTTCTCCTTAGAGCGCGTAAAGAACGGCCAAGATACTGTATCGGTCACCGGCAACGTGCTGCGGGATTACCTCACAGATTTGTTCCCAATCCTAGAAGTCGGCACCAGCGCAAAAATGCTTTCCATCGTACCATTGCTAAATGGTGGCGGATTGTTTGAAACAGGTGCGGGGGGGTCTGCTCCTAAGCACGTGCAACAGCTTGTCGAAGAAGGCCACTTGCGCTGGGATTCACTCGGCGAGTTCTGTGCCCTTGGTGCCTCCTTGGAATTTCTCAGTGAATCAAAAGGCAATGCTAAAGCCCTGATTTTAGCAAAGGCGCTCGATACGGCTGTGGAAGGCGTTTTGGATAACAATCAATCCCCCAGCCGCAAAGTTGGCGAGATTGATAACCGAGGGAGTCACTTCTACATCGCCAAATACTGGGCCGAAGCTTTGGCAGCACAAGACGACGATGCGGATTTAAAAGCCCACTTCGCCCCCATTGCCGAACAACTGGCAGCCAACGAAGGCAAAATTGTCGATGAACTCATCGCTGCTCAAGGTGCTGCGGTTGAACTCGGCGGCTACTACCATGCCCCGCAAGAAAAAGTCGATGCTGCGATGCGCGCGAGTGCAACGTTGAATGGAATTATTGGCTAATACAATTTTGGGGCCGAGGCTTAAAGTCCTCGGCCCCAATTTTAAAATCAAGCCCCAGCTTGCGGCGGATCAAAGTGGAAGAATGACCGGAAACCTTCGGCGATTTTCTTGCCAAAGTCCCGCTCGGCCTGCTGGGCGATGGAATCTGGGACCGAAACGTCGTCGCTATCCTCACCAATCCCGGTAATTACCGTGAGCTGAACCGCATCCTTGTCACCAATATTTTTAAACCCCCGGTAAACCTTAGGCGGACAGGACAATACATCCCATTTATTGAGAACCACTGTGTGAGCAACAGGCTCACCAATGTGATATTCAATTGTCCCTTCCAGCACCATAAACGTCTCAAACGTTCCATTGTGCGAATGCAGACAAGGACCTTGGCCCGGCGGCATGATTGAAACAAACATGGTTGATCCAGCGGCACCGATAATAGGAGCGGCTTTGCCAAAAGCACTATTTTCATCATCCAAAATAACCGGCATTAACTTGCGAGCATAAAATAAATCCATCGCATCCTGACCGACCCAGTCCAATTCATCAGCAACCGACATCGGCTTCAACTCCGAAAATCGACTAACCCTGGCCTCTATTTCTTCTTTGGTGGGTGTATAAATTTCATTCGGCATAGACAGACTCCCCATTTCTAAATTTGTTATGTGCTGAAAATATAGCACAAAGATTAGAATTGGGACTCTAGAGTCATATCCCGAGGACGTGGCGTTCACATCTTATCTTCCCGCATCCCACGTCGTAGCCTCTCCCTGCCACCCCAAAATTTGTCGATCCGCAGTAATCAATGCCGCGTCGCTTGATATCGCCGTTGCGGTAACGAAACGGTCTATCAGGTCGCCGTGGAAATTTCTAAGAATGGCGGCAGACACCACAACATTACCCGTGAGTGGAATCTCAGTGACGCCTAGGTCAAGAACGGCACGTCGCCAAGACTCCGGAGACCGCTGCAGTTGTATTCGCCCTTTTCCGGCTAACATCGTGACTTCCCAGAATGTGATTGCAGAGACACAAAAGCGGTCGTCACCCAAGGCCTCGTCAATCAGGTCACGCGTGCCCCGTCCTAATGCGGTCCGGCCATCAAGCAACCAGATCAAAACATGGGTGTCTGCCAATACCAGATTCAACGCTCATCACCCCGTACTGCATCCCACTCACCTTCAATTGGCGAAATGATGTCGCCGGATATTTCGATCTCACCTGCCATCGCCCCAAACAACGTCTTGGGCTTTTGCGTCATCGGCACCAACTGTGCGACAGCCTTGCCATGCTTGGTAATGACCACTGGGTCTCCAGAGTCCGAGACTTGATCCATCACCTTCAAGCATTTCGCCTTGAATTCCCCGGCTTTCATGGTTTTCACGGTATATCCCTCCTATATATGACCATAGACATGACCATGGTAACATAGTTTAAAGCTTAGGAGAAGATGTCTCTACAAATGGCTTGTCAGCACTACTTCTTGAGGCTCTGGTGCGTTTTCCAGGGCTTCCATTATTTGGTCGGTTGAGTCTACAACCGTAACAAGTTCAAGGATCGCCGGATGCGCGAAACCGCCTTTGATGCTGTTTTCAATGAGGGCGCGGAAAGGGTCCCAGTAACCATTGACGTTGACCACAACGATGGGCTTGTCGTGTTGGCGGAGTTGCTTCCAGGTCATGATTTCGAAGGTTTCGTCCAGAGTGCCGAGACCGCCCGGAAGGATTACGAACCCGTCGGCGCGCTCAAACATGGTGCGTTTGCGCTCATGCATACTTTCGGTGATGATCAGTTCATCGACATCCGGGTTGCCGACTTCAAGCTTCATCAGGAAATCTGGGATCACGCCGGTGACTTTTCCGCCGCCATCGATGACAGTTCTGGCGATGATGCCCATAAGGCCAATCCCCCCGCCGCCGTAGACAAGGCGAATATTGCGTTCAACAAGGATTTCGCCGAGACGTTGGGCTTCTTTCGCATCCTCCGGGTCATCACCGGCCTTGGAGCCACAAAATACCGCTACTGAAGAAATCTTGCTCATAAATAATTGCCTAAACTCGCTTATGACTCCAATTTCTATGCCATGGCGCACAGAGGATCACAAAGCAATTTTATCTTACATTTGTCAGTCTGCTTTAATACGATCAACAAGTTGTGAGAACGTGCCCCTTTATCCTAGGGTGGTAATGGGCTTATGATTTTTACATTAAGTATAGTTTTTAGGCTAACCCGCTGATACCCAACATGGGATCAGCTCTGATAAGGGGGGTTAAACCCATGATGAATACATTCCGTACAATTTCCCTGGCATTGATCGCCGGGCTCTTCTTAACCACAGGCAGCGTCGAGATCGCAAAAGCCGACGGCACTGCAGATATCAAGGCCCGCAAAGCAACCATGAAGGCTATCGGTGGCCACATGGGCGGCATCAAGCTCGCCTTAAAAGGTAAGGGCGGCCGCGGTGCATTGGTTGGCCATGCTGAAGGCATGGCTGCGATGGGCCGGATTAATGGTGGCTATTACCCAAAAGGCTCAGAAATGGGCACGATCAAAACCCGTGCCCTTCCTGCGATTTGGTCTAAGCCGGCTGAATTCAAGACAGCGGTTGATGCCTTCGCCTCTGCCTCTGCTGCATTTTTAACCGCAGCCAAAGGTGGCGACAAAGGGGCTATCGGTGCGGCCATGAAAGGCCTCGGTAAATCTTGCGGCGGTTGCCATAAGAATTTCCGGGCCAAGAAAAAGAAAAAGAAAAAGATGTAGATAAAGCGAATATCCCCACCAATGCGCAAATTCTTGACGGTTCTCGTCGCTGTCGGCGCACTTGGTCTTGGGGCTGTTTATGTGCTGGGGCCGACGCCAACCGTCGGCCCCAATTCATTTGTTAACAAGCCAAAGCCTGACCCAATTCACGGCAAAACCCTGTTTGCGGCGGCTGGCTGCCAAGGCTGTCACACGGATGTTAAAAACAAGGGCAAAATCTTAGCCGGTGGACGAGCCTTCAAGACCCCCTTCGGAATTTATTACAGCCCCAATATTACACCTGACAAAACCCACGGGATCGGCGCTTGGTCTGACACTGATTTTGCCCGCGCACTTCGCGACGGCTTGAGCCCCCAGGGCGGCCATTACTTCCCGGTCTTCCCCTACCCGTCCTACAGCGGCATGACCGACCGTGATATCCTAAATTTAAAGTCCTATTTATTTTCGGTGCCGCCGGTCGCCAAGGCCAACCGCGACCATGACATTAAATTCCCCTTTGGCTGGCGGTTCAGTGTGTATTTCTGGAAGATGTTGTTCTTTAAAAGCGGCCCCTTCCAAGCTGACCAAAGCCAAAGCATTGAGTGGAACCGGGGAGCCTATTTAGTCCGCCATCTCACCCATTGCGGCGAATGTCATAGCCCGCGAAATGCGCTTGGCGGGATTGATAAAAGCCGCGAGATGGCAGGAACCGCAGACGGTCCCGAAGGTGGCATCATTCCGAATATCACACCGGATAAAGAAACCGGCCTTGGCCAGTGGAGCGACGATGAGATTGTTGACCTCCTCTCCACTGGCGGCCTACCGGACGGCGACTTTGTCGGGGATACAATGGCTGAGGTGGTGGAAAATTCGACCGAAAAATTAGCACCGGGTGACATTGCCGCCATTATCACCTACCTCAAATCCCTGCCCCCTATTTTTCACGAGCTTAACGAAGAAAAAAAGGCACCTTAACAGGCTTTTTCCTCATGACATTTCCTGCCCGGTTATTGCACCTGGGCGAGGGCCGTATTATTGTATCGGTCAGAACGCTCCTCCCAGAGAAACTGCCGAGGCTGCCATGAACCGACAAGGAAACCTCGCATGACACGCCCCATGGTCATAGCCATCGCTGGCGTCCTGATCGTCGGGTTTGCGTTCATCCTGAATTTTCAGCTTTGGCATGATGATGTCGGCCCGCCAGAGCCCGTTACAACGGCGGAACCGGCAAAACCGGCAAAACCGACTCCTGCCCCCGCTCAACCTGATAAACCCGAGGATTTGCCTGAACAAAGTGTATCTACGCCCTCGGTAAAAGCTCCTGAACCAACACCTAAGCTGCCAGCAGTTAAAGCACCAGTGCTAGCACCCGAGCCAGTTGGACCGCGCCCTCCCAGCTTCGATGTCGCCCGGGTAAATCCGCAAGGCGAAGCTGTCATAGCCGGTCGCGCCGAACCCGACAGCCGCGTCGTTATCATGGACGGCAACAAGGAACTCGGCCACGTTACCGCCGACCGGCGGGGTGAATGGGTGTTTGTTCCCGATAAGCGTCTAAAACCTGGCCCTCACCAGTTGAAACTGCGCATGGAAATCAAAGATTCCAAACCGATGTTCTCTGCTTCCAACGTGGTGGTCGTCGTCCCTGCGCCGAATAAAAATATCGCTGGTGAGACAACCAAGAAAAAATCCGGCACCCTCGCTTTCAAAGTTCCAAGCAAAGGCCGCGGGCCGGTCACGGTTCTTCAAACCCCAGCGGAGGAAGCTGATCCGAAAGCACCCTCCGGCGGCACTGGTAAAAACTGGATCGTGGTTGATGCCGTTGACTATGACGATTCGGGGCAGCTCAGCATCAGTGGTCACGCGGAACCTGGGGCGCCGGTCAACGTCTACCTCAGTAATAAGTTTCTGGGCCGAACCATTACCGATAAAAAAGGCGTCTGGCAGATTAGCCCTACAGAACCCATTGAGCCTGGCCTGTACCGGCTTCGCGCTGACCGGGTTCAGACCGATGGCAAGGTGTTGGCCCGGGTCGAATTCCCCTTTGAACGCGCGAAACCCATTACCGATTTAAAAGAGGGTACGTTTATCATTGTTCAGCCGGGAAATAGTCTCTGGCGTTTAGCACGGCGCACCTACGGTTCCGGCTTTGCCTACACGGTGAT
This sequence comes from Rhodospirillaceae bacterium, assembly GCA_018660465.1. Classification (NCBI taxonomy): domain Bacteria; kingdom Pseudomonadati; phylum Pseudomonadota; class Alphaproteobacteria; order Rhodospirillales; family Rhodospirillaceae; species Rhodospirillaceae bacterium. The sequence goes on along the minus strand of JABJKH010000103.1, from coordinate 14,771 downwards.
CTTTGAAGCCAATCAGGAACAAATCGCCGATCCAAATCTGATCCATCCCGGGCAAGTGTTTGCCTTGCCAAACGCTCAATAGCCGGGTACCCCTATCGCAGAAATATGGTAACGTTCTGAAAAGAATATAGGATTCGGTGTGCTGAAGGTTATTTTTGTTCCCATCAATCGTGAGGGCTGGCCGTTTATTATCGCCTTTGCCGTGGTCAATGTGGCACTCGCGTACATCGCAATACCGATTGGTATGCTAGCTTCGGTCTTAACTGTCTGGTGCATCTGTTTCTTTCGCGACCCAGATAGGTTCACGCCGAACCGGGAAGGCTTGGTCATCGCCCCTGCTGACGGTGTTGTGCAGCTCATAGACAGTGCGCCGCCACCGCCTGAGCTGAATATGGGGAGTGAGCCCCGGCTCAGAGTTTGCATCTTCATGAACGTTTTTAATGTCCACGTGAACCGTGCGCCCTGCGACGGAACAATCACGACCATGGCGTATTGGCCGGGGCAGTTCCTAAATGCGTCGTTAGATAAAGCTAGCGAATTAAATGAACGCCAGAGCCTTCGGATCAAGATGGAAGACGGACGGGAAATTGCCTGCGTCCAGATTGCCGGGCTTGTCGCGCGGCGGATCATCTGCTGGGTCAAGGAAGAACAATCCGTGCGCGCGGGAGAACGATTCGGTATGATCCGGTTTGGCAGCCGGGTCGATGTCTACCTGCCGGATGGCGTTGCGCCAATGGTTGCCCTGGGACAAAAGGCCGTCGCTGGAGAAACTGTTCTTGCTGATTTGATGCGGAACGATCCGGCCCGGATTGGGGAAATACGTTAGGACCGCAAATGCGCACACCAAAAAGAGCCCGATTGCCGCGCCCCCCACGGTTGAAACGCTTGCCGTTCAACAAAATGATCCCGAATATCCTGACACTATTGGCGTTGTGTGCCGGCATGACCGCCATTCAGTATTCGTTGCGCGAGAACTGGGAAGCCGCCGTCTATTCCATCCTTGCCGCCGCGATCTTGGATACCTTGGATGGCCGCGTTGCACGCTTGCTTAAAGGGTCCAGCAAATTCGGCGCTGAATTAGATTCGCTTTCAGATTTTATCGGCTTCGGCGTGGCCCCTGCCCTGATGCTATTTATGTGGTCGACCCATGATCTCGGCAAGCCGGGCTGGGTTGTGGCGCTGCTGTTCGGTGTCTGCTGCGCCCTTCGCTTGGCGCGTTTTAATACAGCACTGGAAAGCGCGATGCCGCCTTGGGCTTATAATTATTTCAGTGGCGTCCCGGCCCCAGCAGGCGCGGGCTTGGTCCTGACGCCAATGATCCTGTCGTTTTTGATCGGTGATGAGTTGGTTCGTCGACCGGAAGTCGTTGCTGGATTCCTGGTCGTCGTCTCAGCTCTCCTGATCAGCAACATCCCAACCTTCTCCTTTAAGAAGTTCCATATCTCTCAACGCTGGGTTTTGCCGACGATGTTGATCGTGTTGTTGCTATTTGCAGCATCGGTAAGTGCGCCCTGGACAACGCTATCTGCCGTTCTGTTCCTATATATCGGCACCATCCCCTTTTCAATTCGCGCCTACAGTAGCCTGAAAAAACAGGCCGCCAGTATTCAAGGGGTTCCTACTGCCGGTGATGATGATAAAGGAACGGAGAAGACGGAAGAAAAAGACGATAAATCGGCCTGAGACCAACTAATTTAAGCAGTACCGGCAGCCTTCCGCCGCTGAAGCCACGCTTTTACATTCGCACGAACCATCAACGCCGATGGAGTGACGACCAAGGTTAAGACCGTCGCGAATCCCAATCCGAAGACAATCGCCGTAGACAACTGTCGCCACCACTGGGTCGAAGGAGCGCCAAGGCTCACTTCTCGGGTAAAGAAATCGATATTCATACCGAGGACCATGGGCAAAAGCCCCAAGATCGTCGTAACCGATGTTAGCAGGACCGGACGCAAGCGCTGAGCCCCCGTTCGAAGGATCGCATCGCGCGCGGATCCCGCCGCCTTGGTTTCTTGGACCAACCGATCATAGGTATCAATCAGCACGATATTGTTGTTAACTACAATACCGGCAAGCGCGATCACGCCAATCCCTCCCATAACAATGCCGAAGGGCTGTTCGGTCAGCAGAAGTCCAATGAAGACGCCAATGGTCGACATGATGACGGCGGTCAGGATCAGGAAGGCCGAATAAAAGCTGTTGAACTGGGTCACGAGAATAATCGCCATAATGAACAACGCGACGGCAAAGGCCCTGACCAGGAACGCCTGGGCTTTGTTCTGTTCCTCGTTCTCGCCCTTGAAGGCGATCTTTACTCTGGGATCAATGCCGGCCCCTTCCAGCCATGCCTGAACTTCCTGAACTTTTGCATCAACCAGGACACCCTCTTCCACATCGGCCTTGATCGTCATTTCACGGCGGCTGTCGGTTCGGCTGACTGTCCCGACCCGGGGCTCGGCCTTACGCTCAATAAAGTTGCTGATCGGCACCCGGCCCTGTTCGGTGGTGATACGGATGTTATCCAGTTCAGCCAGGGTCCTGTATTGGCGTGGATATCGAATGCGGATATCAACTTCTTCGTCGGTATCATCTGGACGGTACTCGCCAAGCTTAAGTCCCGTACTCACCAGCTGAACTGATTTTCCAATGAGACTGACATCGGCGTTGAACTTCGCCGCCTGCGCTCGATCGACCTTGATCTGCCAATCAATGCCTGGCAACGGGCGGCTGTCGACGACATTAATCATGCCGCCAATTTGAGGCAGGCCTGCTAAGATTTTTTCCACAGCAGGTGCCAGCAGTTCATAATACCTGGACGTGAGATGCAGTTGGATGGCCTTGCCCACAGGGGGCCCTGATTCTTGCTCTCGCGGATCAACAAAAATTCCAGCTAAATCTTTGGTTCGCTTGGTAATTTCACCAAGTATTTGCTTGGCTTTTCGGCGCTGCTTCCAATCAACAAATTCCAACGAGACATTGCCGATGATGTCTTCTGCTTCCTCAGAATTCTTTTCTTGGCCGGTTCGGGCGTAAATGGTTTCGAGTTCCTTCATCCCCAGAATTCTACTTTCGACTTCCTTCATCAGGGCGTCTTTTTCGTTGATCGATAAATTTCCCCGGGCACGAACTTCAAGCTTGGCGAAATCAGGTTCTACATCGGGGAAGAATTCTACCCCTCGGCCAAAATTGGCGTAAACCACCTGCACCCCGACCAGCAGCATGACCGCTGCCATCAAAACTTTCGCAGGGTGATTGAGCGCAATGCCCAAGACCTTCAAGTAAGAACCGGTAAATCCAGGTATGTCCGTAAGATTCCCCCCCTTACCGCCGCCAATTCCCCCGGCAATCATCTGCATATGTTCCGCGTCTCCGCCACCCCCCCCTGGCTTGCCGAAGAGGGCACCGAGTGTGGGCACGAATATCAGCGCCATCATCAGCGATGCCGATAATGTCGCGATCAAGGTCAAGGGCAGGAACTTCATAAATTCGCCGACAATTCCTGGCCAAAACATCAATGGCAGAAAGGCTGCTAGCGTCGTCATGGTGGACGCAATTATTGGCCAGGACATTCGCTTGGCGGCCAGACCGTAAGCCCGCTCCTTTGGCTCCCCCTCTGTCATTTTCCGATCTGCATACTCGGTCACCACAATGGCACCGTCGACCAACATGCCAACCGCGAGGATGAGGGAGAACAAGACCACAATGTTAATGGTCAGCCCCAAGGCGGCCAGAACCAAGATGCCGGTCAGGAACGACCCCGGTATGGCAACACCAACTAAGCCCGCGGTGCGAAGCCCTAGGGCCGCAACAACGACGATCATCACCAAAAGAACCGCACTGATCACGTTGTTCTGTAGATCCGTCAGCATGGTGCGAACCTGATCGGACTTATCCTGGGAATAGGCCACGTGAAGAACTTGTCGCAGGGTTTTGGGCCAACTCTTGCGCTCGGCTTCGACCACAGCGCGAACCTGTGCGATGGTCTCAATAATATTTTCGCCGGTTCGTTTTGAGACTTCCAGCGCCAACGCAGAACGGCCATTCACCCGTGCGAAGCCTTCTGGGTCCTTAAACGTGCGCCGAATTTCACCAATGTGCCCAAGCCTGACCACCGCATCCGCGTCCGTGCTCACCGGCAGGTCCATGATGTCTTTGCGAGTTTCCAATAATCCCGGCACCTTCAGCGAGAAGCGCCCTTTGCCCGTGTCCTGCGCCCCGGCCGCCACCAGCAGATTGCTGCGTCGCACCGACTCAATCGCTTGTTCGATGGTCAAGCCATAGCTTTCGACTTTCACAGGATCGATGAGAACCTCGAGCATTTCTTCACGGTCGCCAGCGATTTCCGCTTGTAAGACAGAGGAAATTCCCTCGATTGAATCTTGTAAGTCCCGTGCGACTTTTAAAAGCGCGCGCTCCGGCAGGTTGCCGGACAATGTAACGATGACCACCGGGAACAAACTAAAATTAACTTCGTGAACAGTCGGCTCATCGGTTTCGTCAGGCAGTTCTGATTTAGCCAAATCCACCTTGGCGCGGACATCATCTATGGCAACGTCCGCATCAAATCCAGCCTCGAATTCCAAAGTAACACTGGCACCACCTTCGTATCCTTTGGCGCGCATTTCCTTCACACCTTCTATGCCGCGAAGTTCCAACTCCATGGGCCGGATCAGCAGGCGCTCGGCATCCTCCGGCGAAATGCCTTCATGGGACATTTTCACATAAATAATCGGGATATTAATGTCGGGGTCTGCTTCCTTGGGAATCTCCACGTAGGCGATGGTGCCCGCGATTAGAATCAGCACCAACGCCGAAATGACAGTCCGGGCATGGGAAAGCGCCGCATCGATGATGTTGGTCATTTTGGAATCTCTGTAAGCGGTCGGACCTTCTGCCCAATTTGGACGAATTCCTGCCCCACCGTGATCACGATCACCTCATCGGGCAACCCGGAAAGCCAAATACCTTCCGGCGTATCCGCAACCATGCCGACCGCGTTAAAGACAACTTTATTGTCCGAGTTAAGGGACTTCACGCCAATGGCTCCGGTTTTGGAAAGCGTCAGCACAGAGGGCGACATCAGGTGCGCGCGCACGGTCTGAACCGGCAGGCGCAGTTCTGTTGTTAAACCTTCCGAAATATCGCCCTTCGGATTAGCGACCCGAACCTCTACCCTAAAAGTTCTCGTTGTTGCGGAACCAACCTTGGAAATGAAACCAATAATGCCACTCCGTTCGCGCCCATCAGCCACTCGAATATTTGCCCTCGCACCAAGCTTTAATGCCCCCATATCGCGCTCTGTGACTTGTCCGACGACCAAGATTGGGTCCAGGTCGATTAGCTCTGCGAGTTCCCCTTTGGCCTCCACGTAATCACCCACATTGACCGGAAGCTTATTGATCACGCCGCCGAACGGCGCATGAATGACGGTGCGGCGGATATCAAGCTTCACCGCCGCCAATTGAGTCTTCGCCGTTTCCAGTTGCGCCTTGGCTTCGGCCAACCGCACCTTAGATCTGAATTGTTTCTTGGAGAGCTGTTGCGCGGCCACATAAGCAACGCGGTATTGTTCGACGAGCGCTTGCGCCCCATCCAATCGGGCGCTGCGGTCATCCATCGCCAGCCTGACGATCACGTCGCCTTTCTTGACCGTGCTGCCCTTTTTAACCGCGCGCTCAATAATTCGGCCCTTTGTCTCGGCGCGCAATTGCACCATTCGAACCGCTTCCGTCCGACCGAACAATGAGAGTTCACGCACCCGCTCAGCAGAACGAAACGTCTTAACTCTGACTTCTGGGATAATTTCTTCGGAAACTTTATTTTGCTGTGGAGTGTCGCCCGACGGAGACGGCTTTCCGCCGACCTGCCCGGAGCCAATCCAAACAATCACCGCCACCGCAAGAATGCCCGATATAATGAAAGATCGTCTCATAACTTCAGGGTCCCACCCGATCACTCTAAAATATGCAATTTTGCATATAATAGTTTATATAATGATAAGGGGGTCAGAATCAACCCCTCAGCCATCACCTCTGACTTGTCAGGGACGCATGGCTAAGGTTTTACACTCAGCACCGGATCGACCTTACGCAGGTCTTCGACGGAGATATGACAGCTGATGAAATGAGTCTCTCCATCGCGTTGCAGGGGCGGTGGCTCGGTTTCGCAAATTGTGCCAACCATTCGCGGACATCGGGAATGGAAGGGGCAGCCGACGGGTGGCTCGCTCGGATCAGGATGTGCGCCTTCCAGAAAGATGTGGCGTTTGGTTACACCATGATGGGCGACGGGTACCGCCGCGATTAGGGCTTCCGTATAGGGATGATACGGCGGTGCAAACACGTCTTCGGTACGGCCTGATTCCATAACTTGCCCCAAGTACATCACCACCACCCGTTCGGCCAGATAACGGACCTGCCCTAGGTCATGGCTGATCAACAACAAGGTGGTATCGTGTTGGCGCTGAATGTCCATCAACATGCGCCCGACGGCAGCTTGGACCGACACGTCCAATGCCGACAAAGGTTCATCGGCGACCACAAGTGCAGGCTCACCCGCGAAGGCACGGGCAATAGCGACCCGTTGTTTCTGTCCGCCTGAGAGTCTGTGCGGGCGTTCATCAATAAGATCACGGGACAGTTTCACCCGATCCATCAATTCGGCCACCCGCTGGCGAATACGATCCTTGTCGGTTTCCTTGCCGAACTTTGTCAGCACCCGACCAATTTGACGCCCGATGCTGAGGCTCGGGTTCAAGGTTTCATCAGGATTTTGAAACACCATCTGGACGGAAGCGACTTGTTCAGGTGTTCGATCTTCCACCGGTGTCTGTCCGACATCGGTTCCAGCGATCCTGACTTCGCCTCCAGTCGCAGTTTCCAAACCGGCCAGGACTTTGGCAAAGGTGGATTTACCGCAGCCAGATTCACCGACAATGGCAACCGTTTCGCGCCGACGGGCAGAGAAATATATCGCCTCATTCGCGCGGACCTGCCGCGGTTCAGTCCGACCCAGAAGTGCACCAAGGGAGCCATCAGCTATGGGATAGTACTTTTGCAGGCCTTCAACTCGGAAAGATTCTTCGCCAACTTCTGAAGGCGGCTGAGCTGCCGGAACATCAGGACTGGTTTTGGCAACATCTGACCAACGCGCACAGCGCACCCGTTGGGACGAGCTTTCATCCACACCTGCCAGGGGAAGCCCTGGTTGATCACACACACCTTCGCTAAATCCAAAACAGCGCGGCCCAAAGCCACAACCAATGGGCCGTTCGCCTGGTTGGGGGATGCGCCCTGGGATGGGCAGAACGGGCCGAACATCCTTATCCGCCGTCGGCAAGGGAATGCACCTTAGTAAGCCTTGAGTATAGGGATGACGGGCATTAGCAAAGACGTCGGCGACTTCTCCGTCTTCCACCACTTCACCTGCATACATCACCATCACCCGGTCACAGGTGTTGGCGATGAGTCCCAGATCATGAGAGATAAACAGCATCGCCGTGTTATAGCGCAGGCCGATTTCCGTCATCAGCTGAACGATGTTGGCCTGGGTTGTTGAGTCCAACGCCGTCGTCGGTTCATCCAAAATCAGCAGCGACGGATTGCTCAACAATGCCATGGCGAGCACCACACGCTGGCATTGCCCGCCGGAGAGCTGGTGAGGATACGCCTCCAGAACACGTTCGGGATCAAGAATGTGCATTTCCTCTAGAATGGTAGCCGCACGTTGCTTGGCCTCGCTCAGCGAAAGACCTTCGTGGGTCATTGGCACTTCGGCCAATTGCTTCCAAATCCGCATGGAAGGATTAAGCACCGCCGTCGGGTCTTGATAGACCATGGCGATGTCGCTGCCGCGCAAGCGTCTCAGGTCTTCTGGGCTAAGGGCCGACATGTCTTGGCCCTTAAAGCGAAGTTCGCCACCCGTCAGGTAGCCGTTCGCGCCTAAGTAACCGAGAATGCCCAGCGCGACAGTGGTCTTGCCACACCCAGTTTCGCCAACTAAGCCAATCCGTTCCCCTGGCGCGATGGTGAACGAAACACCTGAGACAGCCTCAAGCAATCCAGCACGACCCAGATAGGACAGGTGAACGTCGTTGAGTTCGAGCAAAGGCGTTGTCATTCCATCACCTCCGCATCGACAGTTCGCGCAGGCCATCGGCCAGCAAGTTAAAACCCAGCACCAGAGATGAAATCGCAATACATGGGAAGATCGTCATGTGGGGGAACACCAGAGCCATGGCTCGGGTCTCATTGATCATGCCACCCCAGTCAGGGTCTGGGGGTGGCAGTCCTAATCCAAGGAATCCCAACACGCCAATGGTGATGATCACATAACCGACCCGAAGGCAGGCATCGACAATTAACGGCCCCCGCGCATTGGGCAGAATCTCCACCCACATGATGTAGAGCGACGATTCACCCCGCGTCCGTGCCGCCGCGACATAATCACGATTGCGAAGGTCTAATGTCAGGCCCCGCACAATCCGCATGATCCCTGGGGCACTGGCAAAAATAATCGCGATGACGATGTTTACACCGGAGGCACCGATGGTCGCGATGATGATGATGTAAAGAACCAGCACCGGAAACGACAACACGATGTCACTGATCCGCGACAGTATTTCATCCCACCATCGTTGTTTATAGCCAGCGACCAGCCCCGCCATGATACCGACCACGTACGCGAGAAAAGTTGCCAATGGCGCATAAAATAGAACAGTCCGTGATCCCCAGATAATCCTTGAAAGTACATCCCGCCCCAGATGGTCGGTGCCAAGCCAAAACACGGCTCCACCGGTGAATGAAGTTCCTGGTTTAGCAAATGGCAAATGGGTCGCGTTCGGCTCGAATGGTGCCAACAGCGGTGCGAACACAGCAACAAAAATCCAAAATCCAACAAGGCTCACACCAATCATAGCAACCGTGCTATGGCGCAGCCCCATCGACAAGCCGAAGGTGCGCGCCAACAACGACCGACGGGGCAAAATTTTGAGGCTGGGTTCATTCATTTGCACCCCCCCTCAGGCAAACCTAATTCTAGGATTAAGTCGGGTATAGGCGATATCTGCGATGGTCTGGGTCACCACGGCCACGACGACAGCAACCATGGCACAGGCTTCGATCAGGAATATATCCTGGTTCAGCGACGCCTCCAGCAACAGCGCGCCGAAACCTTTATAGGCAAAAAAGAATTCGACGACGATAACACCGGAGAGCAGCCAATTGATCTGCAACATGATGATCGTGAAAGGGCCAATTAAGGCATTTCTGAGCGCATGACGAATAATCACCTGATGGCGCGGCAGGCCCTTCAAAATTGCGGTGCGGATATACGGCGTGGTCATGACCTCTGCCATGGAGGACCGAGTCATGCGCGCAACGTAGCCGAAATCATAAATCACCAGCACCATGACAGGCAGCACCAATTCCTTGAAATTAAATCCTTCCGCCATCCCGGAAGTTCCCGGCAGCCACTTCAGCCAAAACACGAAGACGGCTGAGAAAAACACGGCACTGGCAAATTCCGGGATTGATGTGGTGACGATGCTGGTAATAGAAATCGCCCGGTCGCTCTTGGACCCTTCGCGCATGCCGGCAATCACACCGAGTCCTAAAGACAGGGGAATAATAACGGCAAAGGCTGACGCACCTAAGATTGCCGTATTCAACAGCCGCGGCCACAAGATATCCCCGACTGGCACTTTAAATCGAATGGACTGGCCGAAGTCGCCGGTAAGAACATTCCCCAACCAAGTAAAGTACCGAGTCAAAAGAGGTTCGAAATAGCCATTGGCCTCAAGCCACAACCGGCGCTGTTCCTCAGTTGAAAATGCCCCTAGTACCTTCGTCGCCACTGTACCAGGAGAAACTTCCAGCAACAGGAAAACCAACCCCGACACGGCGAACATGGTCACCACCATGTAGCCAAGCCGTTTGAGGATAAATACGCCCATTATATCTTGATACTAGGCCAGCCAGACCTTGTTGAGTCGGTGATAAACCGACGGATGCAACTCGTATCCCTGAACCCGTTTATTGCCTGCCGCGAATATCGACCGCCAGAAGGGCTGCGCGATGACTGCATCTTCTTGCAGAATTGATTGCAGCTTCGCCATGTGCTGCTTGCGACTTTTCACATCCAATGTGGAGCTAGCTTGATCCAGAATTCGGTCGTATTCAGGATTGCTGTAGTGGGTTTCATTCCACTGGGCGCCCGAACGGTACGCCAGATTTGGCACCATGAAGCCCAAGGGTCGATGGGTCCACGCCGTCAAACCAAAAGGAGTCTTGTCCCAAATTTCTGAGAACTGCGCGTTCGGCATGACATTGATTTTGATGCGAATGCCAACAGGCTTGCACATTTCCGCCAGCGCCTGCGCCAGGGAAACTTCCCAAGGCGGGTCTTTGCGGCAATCGATCCTAAGGTCCAGCCCGCCAGCAAAACCGGCATCCGCCAGCAGCTTCTTCGCCAACCGGTAGTCCTGAGCCGGTCCTGGCAGGGGCGCATAATCTGGATGAACGGGGGCGACATGATGGTCCTCCGCCGCAACACCGCGCGCACGATGCGCCAGCAACAACAGTTTATCATGGTCTTGGCAAAGACGAACCGCCGTCCGAACCCGCTTATCTGTAAATGGTTTTTGATCGACCTGCATGCGGGCGACAGCCGTTTGCGCCGTCACCGTCTCAAATATTTTTGCCGTGGGGATTTTATCGACCACATCGATTTGTTCAACTGGGGTTTCGTAAACCAGGTCAACTTGGTTCGATGCGAGTGCCGCCAAGCTGGCACCTGGATTATCGCCATGATCAACATAGACAATACGATCCAGATAAGGCTCGCCACCCCAGTAATCTTTGCGTTTTTGCAGTACGGCCTTCTCACCGACTTTAAACTGCGTCAATTTGTAAGGCCCCGTGCCAACAGGGTTCTTGGAAATATCACCGCCTTCATCAGCGAACCGGCGATGCACGATCGCAGTCGGATAGTTGTACAGGCTTTCAGGCAACGCCAATTCGCCACGGTTGAGATGCAGACGAACTGTGTAGTCATCAATTTTCTCAACAGCGCCCGGGGCCATGGTCGTGGACATCAACGGCTTCCCGTCCCGACCCTGCTTCCCGGTTGGTGCACTTGTAGTCATGGCCGTGAACAGGCTTTGGTTGGAAGACCCCGTTCTGGGATCAAGCCAGCGCTTGAAATTGAAGATTACGTCGTCGGCATTGAATTCATCGCCGTTGCTCCACTTCAAGCCCTGGTGCAGGAACAGCGTCCAAGTCTTCAGGTCCCGTGACACCGCCCAACGGCGACAGAGGAAGGGCCGGGTGATATTATCAGCACCCGTGATGACCAGGTATTCCAGAAACTGCCGCGCCACATTGGACATTTCGGTCCAATCGAAAGTCGCCGGATCGGTCATCGGTTGGACCCGCATGGAAACGCGCAAGGTGCCGCCGAAATTGCCTTTTGGTACGCCAGTTAAAAATTGCGCATTGGCGGAAGGGATTATCTCACCCCCAGTGAGCTTTCCAGCGACACCATATGCCGCCGTGGCCGACATGCCGAGCAATGTTGCCGTTCGCAGGAATTCGCGCCGGTCAACGCGACCGCGCAGCATTTCGTCCGCAATTTCCGGAATATAGGGGTGAAGGGTCTTGTCTCGCCAAAACGACATGCTGTTCTTTTCCCAATGGAATTTGTACTGTCCGCGAGAATACGGGACAGAATCAATTTTTTCCAGAACGATAAGGCCTTCAATAGATGATCGACGAAAATTGGAACCGCAAGGTTTGGCATTTGGCCGGACCGATTGTGCTGGCCAATGTCTCAATTCCGCTTCTTGGACTGGTGGATACGGCTGTTGTTGGGCACCTACCGGGCCCGCAGTACATTGGTGGTGTCGCCGTCGGCACGATCATCTTCAGTATCATTTTCTTTAGTTTTAATTTTTTACGAATGGGAACCACCGGACTTACCGCCCAGGCCCAAGGGGCCGGTGACTTTGATGAAGTCAGGGCAACCCTGGCCCGCGCTGTATTTTTAGGAATAGGAATCGGGATCGCCTTCGTTGCCCTGCAAGTCCCCATTTTGTGGCTTGGGCTGACAATCGCAGGGCCCAGCGAGACCGTCGCCCCTCTGGCCCAGAGCTATTTCGACATTCGAATTTGGGGCGCACCGGCGACATTTATCAACTACGCCCTGGTTGGCTGGTTCATTGGCATCCACAACACCCGAGCGACCCTGATCCATCAAATATTTATGAACGGGATCAATATTATCCTCGACTTGGTGTTCGTCATGGGGTTGGACATGGGGGTGGAGGGTGTTGCCTATGCGACTTTGATCGCTGAATATGGTGCTGCTGTGTTGGGTTTTTGGCTGGTGCGTCGGAACTTGGCCCCCATGGCCGGGCGGCTTCATTTGGAACAGGTCCGCAATCCGATCCAAATGCGCCGTATGATGTCGGTCAATCGTAATATTCTATTACGGTCTCTCTGCCTGCAAACGGCGTTCGTGCTGTTTACATCCATCGGCGCGCGGATGGGCGATACGGTGCTGGCGGCCAACGCGATTTTATTAAATTTTCAACTCTTGCTGTCGTTCTTCCTGGATGGTTTCGCCCAAGCCGCTGAGGCCTTGGTCGGTGATGCCATTGGAGCCAGAGACCGCGCGCGCTTTCGCGCAGCGGTTAAGGCGTCAAGTATTTGGGCGCTGGCGTTCGCGCTGCTTTATTCAGTAATCTACTTTGCCTTTGGCGGGCAATTGATCGATCTTATGACCAATGTTGAGACAGTGCAGGAGGTCGCGCGGATTTACCTCCCTTGGGTGGCGGTGTCGCCCCTCCTCTCGTTTTGGAGTTTCCAATTGGATGGCATCTACATTGGTGCCACCCGCGCCCGGGAAATGCGGAATTCCATGGCGACTGCGCTATTGTTCTACCTAATCGGATTACTGGTCTTGATACCGCTTTGGGGTAATCACGGGCTTTGGGCCTCGTTTATGATCCTGATGATTGTCCGATCTATAACGATGGGTTGGGGTTACCCCAAAATTGAGCGGGAGGTGGGGGCTGAAACCTAGCCCCCCACTCCGCTTAAGCCGCCGCGTCTTTCCAGATCGAGCAGACATAACGATTGTTACGCTGCAACATCGCTAGAAACTCTTCCTCAAAATTGGCTGGGAGGGAGCCGCTTATCGCGTCGTTTTTCTCCAAGGCATCCGCCCAAGCACTTAGAAGTGGAAATTTTTCTAATAAGCCCGATTCTATTGACCGGTCAACAAGCTTGAAGCGCCTCAGAAAAGGCGCATAGGACGCATCAACCATGCACAAGTCTGGTCCGTTAAAATACGGGCCGTCATTGTCACGATCTTCCTTGATCGCTGTTTCCATCTTCTGAAACTGTCCCGGTGTCTTCTCCAGGACCGCATCAAACTCCTCTTTGGTGTTCGCGTAATATAGCCCACGTACTTCCTCAGAAAAGTCTCGGATATTCTCCACCCAAGCCCGGTTGCGTGCGCGTTTGATGGAGTCTTCTGGATGCAATCGTGGTTCCGCATTTTCATCGAGGAATTCAGCAATCGCATTGGATTCGAACAAAGGCTTCTCGTCCACTACTAAGACCGGCACCTTGCCGTGGGGCGAAATCTTTAAGAACCAGTCGGGTTTTTCCCGAAGATTGATATAGGTCACATCAAATTCGACATTTTTCGCACGCAAAACAATCACGGCGCGCTGTACCCAAGGTCAAGTTACGGAACTGATTAGATGGTATTTAGTCATGCTTTTACTTCCTTAAATCGTCTTAGCGACAAATGAGGATGTGACCTTAAAAGGCAAAATTGAAGGAGTCAAAATTTTGATATTGAGTCACGAGGCTTCTCGGAGAGAGACAACCCGGTCAGGTCCCATTCGAAACTTCACAGTGGTTCCTTTGCCCGGCGTGCTTTCAATATTCAGGGTTCCACCATGGGCACTAATCAGGCTATCGGTTAACGGCAGGCCGAGGCCTGTGCCCTCGTACTTTCGGGCAAGAGACGACTCCACTTGGCCGAACGGCTCCATCGCTTTTCGAATTTCGTCTTTGCTCATACCAATTCCAGTATCAGCAATCTCGAAGACGATCCCACCATCGTTTTCAAGCTGACAAGTCACCGAAACTTGGCCGTCATGGAGAGTGAATTTCACCGCATTCGCCAACAAGTTTACGAGTATTTGCTTAAGTCGACGTTCGTCAGCGCGAACAGCATGCACGTTACCCACGTTGACCGATAACTTCACGCCGCCATTGTCTGCGCGTGGCCGGATCAAGCGCAGGCTCGACTCAATAAGAGGAACAACCTCAACTTCCTCAATCCGTAATTCTAGCTTGCCCGATTCTATGACAGAGACATCAATAATATCGTTAATCAAATCCAGAAGATGTTCACCAGAGCGATGAATATCCCCGATATATTCAAGCTGTTTCTCATTCGCCATAGCGCCGAATATTTTTTCTTTAAGCGATCCAGAAAATCCTATGATCGCGTTCAAGGGCGTTCGAAGTTCGTGACTAATATTGGCCAAGAAATCTGTTTTAACTCGACTCAGAGTTTCAGCTTCTAGCTTGGCTTCGAGCAATTCAGCTTCAGAACCAGGCTGTGTAAAAACGCTCGCTGATTTTTTCTGTACGATGCGTTTGTGGTGTTGATTGTTTTCGAAGTAGTTTTGGCGGGATTTTTTCTGACGGGGACTGGTGAGTCGGATATTGCGGTTATGAGGGGTTTATTTGCCT
>JABJKH010000102.1 GCA_018660465.1 Rhodospirillaceae bacterium | reverse complement strand
TTGTTATCAACAACTCCCATATTGGCACTTTGATGCCGTGGGCGGGAGCCATCCACCCCATCCGCTTTACCCCCTCAATACAGACATTGTGACAGCATTGGGCTGATGCTCTTAATCATCACCTCCAGAAGAGGTAAGGGGGCAAGGTAAAGGGGCAGGTTTAAAATTGTGAATTCAAAAAGAAAAAACTGGGGTGGCTGAGGGGATTTGAACCCCCGACCCTCGGCACCACAAGCCGATGCTCTAACCAACTGAGCTACAGCCACCACAGGAGACGCACGCCGCGAAATAAGTGTGTGCGTCTGGGTTAGAGGAGCTTTTAGTAATGCCCTGGCCTCTTGCCGTCAAGCATACTCGGCGGGCTAGGCTTTAAAAAATTTGGCGAGACGGTCGCAGGCTTGGTCCAGTACGTGGTCTTGCTTCGAGAAACAGAAGCGAACGAAGTGATCGACGCCGCCGCCTTGGTAGAAAGCGCTAAAGGGCAAGGGCGTCACGCCTGCCTCCACCGTGGCTGTGCGGCAGAATTCTTCGTCGGAGCCATTGAACCCCAAGGGCCGGAAATCAGCGGTCATGAAATAGGTGCCCTCGACCGGCATCACCGCCATACCCGCAGCCTCCAAGCCTTGTTTCAAGTGGTCGCGCTTGGCTTGCAGGTCGCCTGCCAGGCTCCGGAAATAGGCGTCTTTCTTACCGAGCCCCACCGCAGTCGCCTTTTGTAAATTAGGTGCCGTGGTAAAAACCATGAACTGGTGCGCCTTGGTGATCGGCGCCAACAGGTTCGGCGGGGCGGTGATATAGCCGACCTTCCATCCGGTCATCGAAAACGTCTTTCCGGCCGAGCCAATCCGCACGCAGCGTTCGCGCATGCCGTCCAAGGTCATCAACGGAATGTGCGGCAGGTCATCGAAAATCAGATGCTCATAGACCTCATCACACACAGCGTAGGCGTCGTGTTGCTTCACCAAGCCCGCGATAAAGTCCAGATCATCGCGATTAAAGACTTTGGAAGCGGGATTGTGCGGGGAATTGAGCAGGATCAGCTTGGTTTTATCGGAAAACGCATCTTTCAAAGCATCACGGGGCAATTCCCACGTCGGCGGCTCAATACGAACCAGCTTAGGCACCCCCCCTGCCCGTCGGATCATCGGCAGATAGCAATCATATAAGGGTTCAATCAGCACCACCTCATCGCCCGGCTCGATCAGCGCCAGCATGCACGCGCCCAGGGCTTGGGTCGCGCCTGACGTCACCAGGACTTCGCTCTGCCAATCAATGTCGAGATCATAAAAGCGTTTGTTATGAACCGCGACGGCCTCACGCAAATCCGGCAAGCCCATCATCGGCGGGTATTGATTGGAATTGTTGATCAGCCAATCGGCGGCGACCCGGCGCAGGTCCTCCGGCCCGTCTTCATCCGGGAAGCCTTGGCCGAGGTTGATCGCCTCGTGCTCTTGGGAAAGCCGCGACATGACTTCGAAGATGGTCATGCCATAGCTGGAAAGAATAGAATTCGCCGGCTTCATATGTGCTTCTCCGTTGCGCTTTGTGGCGCTCTGTACCATAAATTCGGAACGATCACCAATTCGGAGTAAAGACCTATGCAGACTGTGGCAGCCCTGGAGCGCCTGGGAACGGAAACCGCCTTCGATGTTTTGGCCAAGGCTCAGGCCATGTCTGACGCGGGTCGGGACATTATTACGCTTGGTATTGGACAACCAGACTTCAAAACACCCGATAACATTGTCGAGGCCGCTGTGAAGGCACTGCGCGATGGTCATCATGGCTATACCCCAGCGAACGGGATTCTGCCGTTGCGCGAAGCCGTGGCAGCTGACATCGAAAAGTATCGCGGCATTCAAGTTGACCCAAACAACGTACTGATTGTCCCAGGTGGCAAGGTCACCATGTACTTTGCGATTACCCTGTTTGGCGAGCCGGGGGCGGAGATCATGTACCCCAACCCCGGATTCCCGATCTATGAATCGGTGATTAACTTTACCGGTGCCAAGGCGGTGCCGATCCAACTTCATGAATCAAGCGGCTTCTCGTTCAGCGCCGAACAGGTCCTGGACGATATCACCCCCAACACCCGCCTGATGATCATCAACAGCCCCGCCAACCCCACCGGTGGTGTGGTACCGCGCGAAGAATTTGACAAGCTGGTCAAAGGCCTAGAAGACCACCCGCAAGTTGTCGTCATGAGCGACGAAATCTATGGCCGGATGCTGTATGACGGGCGCGAACACGTGAGCTTGTTAGAATATCCGTCGATGCGGGATCGGTTGATTATTCTGGATGGGTGGTCGAAGACCTATGCCATGACAGGCTGGCGACTGGGGTATTCGCTGTGGCCGTCTTCGTTGATCGCTGCTGCAACCCGTCTCGCCATCAATTGCCATTCCTGCGTCAACGCGCCAACTCAATTTGCCGGCATCGAAGCGCTGACGGGGTCACAATCCCCCGTTGACGACATGTGCCTGGCATTTGATGAACGGCGCAAGGTCATCGTTGAGGAACTCAACAACATTCCGGGTTTCAGCTGCATTGAACCTGGCGGTGCGTTCTACGCCTTCCCCAACATCACCGAAACAGGAATTAGCTCGCTTGAATTGCAAGATAAGCTTTTGGATGAAGCCGGTGTCAGTGCGATTTCAGGCACCAGTTTCGGTGCGCTTGGCGAAGGCTATCTTCGCTTTTCCTATGCCAATAGCCGAGAAAACATAATTCTGGCAATGGAACGCATTCGCGAATGCTTGGCTAAATAGCTTTTAGTACCGCCTTAAAATTTGGCAACTGCTTGTTATTTGTGCACTATGACAGCGATAGATTTTTAGAAAGTCCCAAAAATTGGGGGATTTAAAACTGGCACAGGATGTGCGTTAGACAATTGAATTCTAACGAGGCAATCCTCGTGATTTTGTCCGTCTGCATGACAAGGTCAAATGCCTACAGACGAAATAACGCCGGAGATACCTAAGTCGATGAAAAAAATAGAAGCGATCATAAAGCCGTTCAAGCTGGACGAAGTAAAGGAAGCCCTTCATGACGTGGGGCTGCAAGGTATTACTGTGCTGGAAGCAAAGGGTTTCGGTCGCCAAAAGGGCCACACTGAGCTTTATCGGGGCGCAGAATACGTTGTCGACTTCCTGCCAAAGGTCAAAATTGAGATTGTCATTGATGATGAGTTGCTTGAACGGGCCGTAGAAGCTATTCAACAGGCAGCTTATACAGGTCGTATTGGTGACGGAAAAATTTTCGTCTCTAATATCGAAGATGCAATTCGCGTGCGAACGGGAGAACGTGGCGTAGAAGCCATTTAGAGCACTCAGATTCACTCCATCAGTATTCTTACGATTAACGAGTTTAAGGGAAGAAAAGGAAAATCCACTATGTCTTTAAACTGTAAAACCGCCGACGACGTTCTGAAATTTATTAAGGACAACGACACCCCCTACGTCGATCTTCGTTTCACCGATCCCAGAGGCAAATGGCAGCACCTGACCATGGTCTCCAGCTTCATTAACAATGATAGCTTCGAAGACGGCATTATGTTCGATGGCTCGTCGATCGCTGGCTGGAAAGCCATTAACGAATCCGACATGGCGCTTATTCCTGATCCGACCACCGCCGTGATGGATCCGTTCTCGGCACAACCGAACTTGATCATGTTCTGCGACATCATGGAACCGACGACGGGTCAAAGCTACAACCGGGACCCGCGCTCTGTTGCCAAGAAGGCAGAAGCTTACTTGGGCAGCACTGGCATCGGCACCAAAGCTTACTTCGGATCAGAAGCTGAATTCTTCGTTTTTGACGATGTTCGCTTCGACGTACAGATGAACACCTGCTTTTACGAACTTGATTCCGATGAAGGCCCTTATGTCACGGGTAAAATGTTTGAAGAAGGTAACTTCGGTCACCGCCCTGGCGTTAAAGGCGGTTACTTCCCGGTTCCTCCGGTAGACGGTGCCCACGACCTTCGCGGCGAAATGGTTGCCGTGATGCAGGAAATGGGCCTGTCCATGGACAAGCACCATCACGAAGTTGCCCCCTCTCAGCATGAACTTGGTATGGAATTCGGCACCTTGGTCGACAATGCGGACCATCAGCAGATCTATAAATATGTTGTCCATATGGTCGCCCACACCTATGGCAAGACGGCGACGTTCATGCCGAAACCAGTCGCGGGTGATAATGGCTCTGGCATGCACACCCACCAATCGGTTTGGGACGGCGACACGCCGATCTTTGCCGGTTCAGGGTATGCGGACCTGTCTGATAGCGCGCTGCATTACATTGGTGGCATCATCAAGCACGCCAAGGCGATCAATGCTTACGCCAACCCAACGACCAACAGCTACAAGCGGTTGATCCCAGGCTTTGAAGCACCTGTATTGCTGGCCTATTCAGCCCGTAACCGCTCAGCATCTTGCCGTATTCCGTTCACGTCTTCACCGAACGGCAAGCGCGTTGAAGTCCGCTTCCCGGACGCCATGGCCAATCCATACCTCGCCTTCTCAGCAATGATGATGGCTGGCCTTGACGGAATTCAAAATAAGATCGATCCCGGCGAAGCCATGGACAAAGACCTCTATGACTTGCCGCCTGAAGAACTGGAAGACGTTCCAACAGTTTGTGGCTCCCTTCGTGAAGCCATTGAAGCCTTGGACGCAGACCGTGACTTCCTCAAAAAAGGCGACGTCTTCAATGATGATGCGATTGATGCCTACATGGAGCTCAAGTGGGAAGAAGTTTATAACTTCGAACACACCCCCCACCCGGTCGAGTTCCAAATGTACTACTCGTCGTAAGTCGGACGATAATTTTAGGAAAAAGCCCCCGGTTCGCCGGGGGCTTTTTTTGTGTGAATATAGCCCCCTATCCTTCCGCTCCCTGAACGAAAGCAGACGGGCTGAAAGTTCCGCTTGAAAGTCTGCTCGTACAGGCTCAATTGGTCGTATTGGTCGGTACTGTGGCGGCAGACCAGCAAGACGACTGATCATATTTTGGCTAACTTACATTGAGCGTACTTCCTTGAGGAAGTCTTCCACGGCCAAATTTAGTTGCTCTGAACTCTGGTTTAATTCTCCGGTGGTATCATTGATGCTATAAGAGGCTTCACGCGCCTGAGCAGAGACATCTGACAGTTTTGAGATGTTGTCAGAAACTTCTTGGGTGCCATTTGCAACTTCAGTGACAGTCCGAACAATTTCTTGAGTGGCGGAGTTTTGCTCTTCCACCGCAGCCGCGACGGCTGTTGTCATTTCTTCAATCTCGGCAATATTTGACCCAATTGTATCAAGTGCTTTTGCAGCTTCCTCTGTTCTAGACTGCACGGAATTAATTTGAACGCCAATTTCTTCCGTTGCTTTAGCTGTTTGGTTGGCAAGATTTTTTACTTCAGAGGCAACCACAGCAAATCCCTTGCCCGCATCCCCTGCTCGTGCAGCTTCAATGGTCGCATTTAGAGCAAGAAGATTTGTTTGTTCCGCAATATCATTGATTAGGTTAACGACTTCGCCAATGGAATGTGCAGCTTGGACCAAGCCTTGTACAGTTTCATGGGCTTGCGTAGAGTTTTGAACAGCGCCTTGTGCAACGGTACTTGAGTGGGTGACTTGGCGACTGATTTCCTGAATTGAGCTTGTAAGTTCTTCCGTCGCGGTCGCTACGGTTTGGATGTTTCTAGAGGCTTCTTCCGAAGCTTCAGAAACAGTGGCGGAGCGGTCCCTCGCTTCTCGCGATACGTTATCCATTGTTTTAGCGGTGTCGACCATCTGTGTAGCAACGGAACCTACAGAATTCGCGACTGCGCCAACGCTGGATTCGAACTTATTAATTAATTCGACTTGTTGCGTGATAACAGACCAACTGACCATCGGCCCCAAGTAATTGTCATTATTATCAACAATGGCAGATACTCTCAGGTCTAGGTGTTCATCGCCCAACATAATTCTAGCGTTGTGGGGAAGATTATTGGGATCGGAGAGAAGGCTACGTTGGTGCGCAGGATTTTTGTGAAAAACATCAATGCAACTTCCCATTACTTCATCGGCCTTAATCGGCAACAAATGTTCAATGGTTCTAAGTGTTTTGAGGCTCGTTTCATTCTGCAGCATGATGTTAAAATTCTCGGGGTCACACATCAGAATATTAATTGGCATCTTATCGACCATCGTACGTAACAAGACAGCATTTGCGGCTGCATCACGAATTTTTGTCAGAGCCCGCGCCATTGATCCAATTTCGTCTTTACGCTCAATGCCAGGAATTTGTATCGTCGCATCGCCATCGGCAATTTTATCAATATTCAACTTAATGTTATTTAACGGCGAAATGATCCGAGTTCGGGCAAACAAAATACCGATAATCCCAGTGCCGAAAACCACCACCACAACCAACGTAATAATTACGTTCCGCAGGCTGTTTATAGGCGCAATAACTTCCGCCTCGTCTTTCTCCGCCATTACGGCCCAGCGAACCCCATTAAAGTCTATAAAGTTATAAGCGGAATACACGGGGATCCCTCTATAGTCTGGAACAACTCTGACACCCGGTTTCTTCCCAGCCAAGCCATCTCGAACCGTCGCGGTATCAACCTTCGTCTTGAGGATTGTTGATTCTTTTGAGAAGCGTGAATCACTGCGCATAAGATGATCTTTACCAACGATATATGTCTCACCGGTCTCCCCCATACCTGCCCGCTGTTGCATGACGTTGTTTATACGATCGATCGGCATTTGAAAGGCAAGGACACCTATGGCTTTTCCATTGCTTCCGGTAACTTGAGTTGCAATGAAACTGGCCGGTGCACCGTTGCTAGGCGCATAGGGACTGAAATCATCAAAGGCGATAAAATCCTTTGATTTTCCATTTAATGCAGACCGAAAAACTTTTCCGAGTCCGGTGTCTTTATACTTTCCAGTGGCAAGATTGGTTGCGTAGTCCAGTTCCTTAAATACCGTATAAATTAGATTGCCATCTAAATCGAAGAGGAAAATGTCATAATAACCTCTTTCACGGAGAAATTTTCGGACCGACGGGTGAAATTTCGCGTGTTGCTTGCTGTAATCGGAGCCATCTGATGCAGCGTCCAACTCTTCTTTCTTTCCGGTGGGATTTGGATTATCTGAAATATACAATTTTTGAAGATTCTGTTCCGCTTCTCCGCCCAAGTTCTTCCATGATTTTGAAAATGCGGTAACCATTTCCCGCGTACCAACATTATCAGCCATAGACCTGAGGTCTTGTTCGATTGCGTGAAGGTAATTCTTTAGGCCCTGCTTCCTCGTTTCTGCCAAAGCGTGTAACTTATCATTTATAGACTTTTGCAGTGCAGATTCGGATACGAATATGGAAACCCCACCAGTAATTACGCCCGTAAGTAAGGTCAGTAACACGATAATTGCTGGCACGAGACGGCTGAGTTGCATATTTAGCATGGGACCTCTCCGTTTTGAGATTAAAGTAACCTAGCACCTATCTAGTTTCAGTTTTACAAAATTCAATCTAAATTACTTGGAATTCGAGTAATAAAAGATCAGTCCTCTAAATATTGAGCGACCAACTGATATTAGTTGCAAAAATTAGCGAATTCGACGGATTGGGGAAATGTCACGTCTCGCCGACCACCAAAAGCCACCATCGGTCCCGTTTTACGTCAGCTGTGTAGCGATTGAGCGGACATTGTTGGCAAAACATTCCTTTTGCTGAAATTGACTTTCGGCGTCAGGGGCACGATGGATCGAAAGTGATACCATTTGCAGTAACAGCTTCAAATCTTGTCACCTTATGGTATTTTATCCTTACTCTTCTCAATCAGGACAGTGTTATGAAAACTCTAAAATGCGACCTTTGCGAACATGAAGCTCAGGGTGAAACCTTCGAAGACTGGATGAACGCCCTAAAACCTCATTATGGTGAGGCTCATGCAGATGTCATGAATGATTCAAGCAAGACGAAGGAAGACATGGAGAATTGGATGGCCGAGAACAAGGCAAGGTTTGACGCGGTCTAAAGCATATCCACACGCAACCCGTCGTATTAATTCCTAATGAATAACTGAAAACCCATCACTCGAATTTAAAGCCGAGGACGGCGACATCGTCACGGCGTGTTTCGTCTTGTTGATAGTCCGCCAAAGCCTCGAGTACATGTTCCCTCTGTTCTGTGAGGGGATAGGATTGAACTGAAGCGATTAATTCTCTAAAGCGCCGTTTGCCAAAGCCCCGTCGTTTTTCGCCACCAACTTGGTCAATCAAGCCGTCGGAGGTCATATAAAATGACTGGCTCGGTTTGAGTTCCAATTCATAAAGATCATAATGCTGGTCTGGGGAAATTCCTCTGTACCCAATCCCTTTTTTCGTCCCACTAATGGTTTCTATTTCACCATTGTCCGCGATGAAAAGATCGAATCTTGCGCCGGAAAAACGCATCTCTTCCATATTCTCTGTCAGATAGCAGACACCGAGTTCCATTCCGTCGTCGGATTCGCCTTGCTCTCCATGTTGACCCAAGATTTCCTGAACCAACTGGTGCATGCGTTGGATAAGCGCTGCGACATCCCCAACAACAACTTCCGTTTTCGCTCGTTCCAATGCGCCCGTTGCGATTAGTGTCATAAATGCGCCGGGCACCCCATGGCCTGTACAATCGCCTAAGATGATAAGCATCCCATCACCCCACATTTCACACCAATATATGTCCCCTCCAACGACATCGCGCGGTTCCCATATAACGAAGTGATCCGCACACATGGATGAGAGCATTGTCTCGTATGGAAGGATAGAGCGTTGGATGCGAGAGGCATATTCGATACTACTAGAGATCACGTCGAAAGCATCTTGGAGCCTCTTTTCTGATTCTTTGCGCTCGCTGATGTCCTTAACATTGGCAATGAGCAATTGCCGATCCAAATAGTCGGCCAAATTAACCGACACTAAAACATCAATGTTGCGACCGTCCTTTGTTTGATGACGGGATTCGAAGGTCAGGGAGTTTTCACTTTGCAGGGCAGTACCAATTTCGTCCATTTTTTGCGCTGAAAAGGTAAAGTCGAAGTCCGGGACCTGCATCTTTAGGAGTTCTTCGTGCGAGTACCCCAATATCTGGCAAGCAGCATTGTTGGCATATTCCAGTCCGGCGTCGGAGGGACGAATCCAGAACACTGAATCAGCCGCGTTGTCCACCGCGTATTGGGTAAAGGAAAGCCTTTCCTCGGCTTGTTTGCGTTCAGTAATGTTTGTCGCAACGAGAACCGCGCCACCATCTGGTGTTGGTGCAAGATGTACTTCCAAGGTGCGGCCATTCGCGAGTGTTCGTTCATATTGGCGGTGTTCGCCACTTCTAAAAATCTTCATCATTTCGTTGACGATTTTGACATATCGGCCACCGCCATAGTCCCCACGCAGAGTCTGGAAACTAACCATATCAAGTATCGGTCTATCTTCAGCAATGAGATCATCCGGAAAATCGAACAGTTCCGAATACTGTTGATTGAAGAGCAAAAAATTTTGTTCGCTATCAATCAAGACCATACCACCGGGCATGTTATCCATCGCAAGACGGAGTTGTGCCTCTTTATTCGCAAGTTCTAGAGTCCTTTCTACCACCCGATCCTCTAGCTCATCGCGGGCTTTGGTCAAAGAACTGTGCGCCCGCTGTCCCAGCAAGAGTGTGAAGAGGGTTGCACCAACAGCAAGGACGAGGGCAACAGTTGAAATAGCGATCAGATTGAAACGCAAGGCTGCATGATCTGCCATTGCCTCTT
>JABJKH010000101.1 GCA_018660465.1 Rhodospirillaceae bacterium | reverse complement strand
GATTAGTTTTGAAGGGGTTAAAAAAATTGGCTTTGAAGCGGACAAAATGATTGGCTTTGAAGGGGGCAATAAGAATTCGTTTGGTGTGGAGGAAACGGCAAAGTAAACTCCCGCCCATGTCTGAGAAATCTTCTTCATCATCTGAAAAATCACCCGAAATCCCATCGGAAAAATCAGCACCGTCTGCCTGGAGTCCGTTTCGGCATTCGTTGTTCGCCATCATGTGGACGGCGACCATGATATCATTGGTCGGCACCTGGATGAACGATATCGCGTCGGGGTGGTTGATGGCGGAAATGACGAATTCTCCGACCTGGGTGGCCTTGGTGCAGTCGGCTGTGTCGTTGCCGATTTTCTTATTTGCTTTGCCGGCGGGTGCGATGGCTGACTTGGTGGATCGGAAGAAGGTTCTGGCCATTATGCAAACCTTCTCCGCCCTGGTCGCGTTTTCACTTTGGTGGGTGGTTTATACAGGTGGGATTACGCCGCCGACGTTGCTGATGTTCGCGTTTCTGTTGGGCACCGGGGCGTCCTTTATCTTTCCGTGTTGGATGGCGATCATTCCGCAATTGGTGCCGAAGGATAAAATGCAGCCCGCCGTCGCCTTGCACAGTGTCGCTGTAAACTCGGCCCGCACCATCGGCCCGGCAATTGGCGGGATCGTCATCGCCTTGTGGGGGGTGTCGTATCCGTTTTTGATCAACGGCTGCACTTTTGTCCTGGCGGTGATGGGAATCCTTTGGTGTTGGAAACGGTTGGTCGATGTGCGGCCAACGAACCTGCCGACCGAGCGATTTTTTGCAGCGATGCGGGCAGGCGTGCGGTTCGCCAGATCGAGTGCACCATTGCAGGCGACCCTAATTAATGCGTTCGCGTATTTTGCCGTGGCGTCGGTGTATTGGGCGTTGTTGCCGCTGATCGCCAGGGATTTGCTGAAGGGCGGGCCGGAACTGTATGGCAACCTGATGGCGGGGCTGGGCATTGGCGCGTTGTTGGCAGCGTTGATCATGCCGACCCTGCGGGCGCGGTTTGGGATGAATAAGATGGTCGGCGGGGCGACCGCATTGACATCTGTCGCCATCGCCATGTTCGCCATTGCCCGCGAACCGTTGCTCGGAATTATCGCCGCCTTGTTCTGTGGCGGGACTTGGTTGCTGGTGGTCGCCAGCTTTAATGTCGCCGCACAAGTCGCCTTGCCTGAATGGGTTCGGGGCAGGGGGCTGGCCGTCTTGCAGATGGTGTATTTCGGGACCTTTGCCACGGCGAGTTTTATCTGGGGCCGGACGGCGGAGGCAATTGGCATTCGGGGTGCCTTGGGCATCGCGGCTGTGCTTTCCATCGCCATCGTTGGGGTCTTGGTGAAGTGGCGGCTTGGGATAACGGACCGGCCCGACCTCACCCCCTCCGGCCATTGGATCGAACCTGTCGTCGCCCATGATCAAGGCATCGAA
Organism: Rhodospirillaceae bacterium; assembly: GCA_018660465.1. Classification (NCBI taxonomy): domain Bacteria; kingdom Pseudomonadati; phylum Pseudomonadota; class Alphaproteobacteria; order Rhodospirillales; family Rhodospirillaceae; species Rhodospirillaceae bacterium. The sequence goes on along the minus strand of JABJKH010000101.1, from coordinate 7,088 downwards.
AAAGATCAAGGGCCGGTAATGGTTACGATGGAATACGTTGTTAAGCCGGATGATAAAATTCCCTTCATGGCAGCGATGACCGAACTCGCCCAAATCCGCCGCCGCGATGGCGCGTATTCATGGGGGGTGTATGAAGATACCAGCACCCCCGGGACTTACCTCGAAGCATTCTATCTGGAATCCTGGATCGAACACCTGCGCCAGCACGAACGGATAACAAACGCGGACCGGGAAGTCGAAGACAAAGTCCGCCAATACCACCAAGGCAAAGACCGCCCCCGCGCCAAACATTTTCTAGCACCGAAAGTTCCGGGGCGGGCTGATGACGCGGGCTGACGCAGCCTTTATCCGAAAATCAACAGATTTATTTTGTTCGCGAACATATTAAGTGTCCGCCGTGTCCATCTTCAATCCGAATTCTATTTTGGGTTCTAAGGCTTAGCCAGAACCTCATAGTGGACACATTTATTTATTTTGTTCGCGAATATTTTAGGCTTTGCATTGAGGTGTAAATTCCCCCTACTTATTGGGCCAAGTTTCATGTGATTAATTGGAGATTTGGCAGATGTTTTTTGGTGACCCCCTCGTTTCCGTAAGTCTTTCAAAGAAAAAGCGCGCTGAAAAACAGCGCTAGATTGAGGCCCGCAATCAGCAAGTTGCAGACCTGGACGCCAATCGCAAAGCGCTTCAACAAGCGGTACGGGATAAGTACACGAGCCCGCCCCTTCTAGATGCCACGGTTCCTAAAGTTGCGCTAAAACCCAAAGGCAGGACGGCACAGTTTGACGGACCCTTTGGCGTGGTACGCCCCCGACCGAAGTTAGAGGTTGTTTCCGACCCGGTGGCGAAACCAAAACCCACTCTCGCAAAACCAAATGCAGAAGAAGACCTCAGCGGCTTCAAACTGGTACGGCTTCGCTCGAAGCAGGGTGGCGCAGGGAACGAAGATCGGTTGAAGGTGAACGTTCAGTTATTTGGTAAGGATGTCGAAAAGACTTTGGATAAGCCTGTGTTGGATTTGCTCCACCAGTCTCTGGCTGTTCCCAACACAACGGAAGAAAAAAGATCTCATTTGGGGTCGCTTAAAAAACTCGTGCGTGACGGGAAGATTACGCGAAATCAAAAAGCAGCCCTGCAGAACGCCATGCGTCTTGGCGGTGAGGCCGACATTGGGAAGAAGGGGTCGTCCTCAAACAAGATGCTGAACTATGTTGTCGAACGGCTGACCGTTGAGCAGGAAACGTTCGATAAAAAGTTTGACGAGGTCGCCTTGGCTGCATCGGGGGCTGGAATCGGTGCAGGCGCGATGGCTGCCAGCCGATTGGGGAAAACAGCCAAGGTCGGTAATGTTAAAGAACTTCAAATTTCCAGCGGCAATCCGATTCCGAAAGGCGAAAATCTCCTTCGTCGTCAAACCAAAGATGTTGGGGGATTGGTGGAACGGACGGCGCTCGGCGTGAAGAATCCAGAGTTACCAACAAAGATTACCTACGACCGTATTACTGGAAACGATGCAAAGAGGTTAGGGCCTTCGGTAAATAAATTTCTTGCGCGGAAGGATAATAAGTTTAGGAGCGCCGTTCGACAAATTGGTGATGGCGAAATCAGACATGCACTGAACAAGCATGGTCACGACCCTATACCCCTTAAGTCGAAAGACCTGGAAAATATACCCGATGTTGTGAAAAACGGCGAGGTTGTGGGCGTTCAAAGAAATCGACAAAATACAGGGATTATATATCGCAAAAAAATTGGTGGAAATTGGCTGTATGTGGTGGAGACCGTCGTTGGCCGCTCAAATATTTCTTTAAGATTCCAAACAGCATATTGGAATAAGGGTTCTAAGTGAATATAACGGGCCGCATATCCCCTAAGGTACATGCGGCCCTAACGCCCGTTACACCCGTCTAATGCCAAAGCCCTAGACTGCAACGCCCGAAACGCAAGCGTCAGTCGCGCTGAGGAATATATAGGTAGAATTTATGATGGCTGCAATTAAAAATAGCATATGGATCGAGTTTAAAATGCAGTGGAAAATTAATGGCCCGTGTACCCCCCAAAAGAGATACACGGCCCTAACGCCCGTGCTCCTCCTCAATCCCCCCTGTGACCAATATCACAGGCACCCCACCCCCTTCCTGGTATCGTTTGGCGTAATGCGGCGATTTTAATTTATATATTTATAGGTCAGGGAAATTTTGACCATGGCGAAAAAGTTTATTCCGAGGGGAAATAGGAGTTGGCCGTCGATTGTGGGACCAGCGAAGTTGCGGGCGTCCCGGGCGATGGCCCGACTGGAAGATTTATCTAGGCTGGCAGCCGAATGGGTCTGGGAAACCGATGCCCAAGGCCATATTACCTATTTGTCTGAACGGGTGAAGGACTCGCTTGGGTTCATTCCAGAACAAATTGCCGGCAAGACATTCCAAGACCTCGGCGTGTTTTATACAAAAGGTGGCAACGCGCATATCGTGGATATGGAGCGCCCCTTTCGCAACGTTCGCTTCAAAACCCTGGATAAATCCGGCGACGTACGAGTTTTAAAGGTCAGCGGCCTACCGTATTACAATCCGGAAAGCTGGTCCTTTGAAGGATCATATGGAATATGCGATGACGTGACCGAGCGGGAGCAAAATATTATAGCGTTGCATGAGGCAAAGGAGCAGGCCGACGCGGCCAACGCTGCGAAGTCGACGTTTCTATCGTCCATGTCCCATGAACTCCGCACGCCGCTGAATGCGATCATGGGGTTTGGCCAGATGATGGTGTTGGACCAACAAGACCCGCTTCCCGCCAAGCACCAAGAATATATGAAAAACGTCCTTGATTCAGGAAGCCATCTTTTGAATTTGGTGAGTGAGGTCCTGGAACTGGCGCGCATAGAAACCGGCGACCTGAAGGTTGAACTCGAGGACGTAAAGCTGTCGCAAACGATTACCGAAAGTATTTCCATGGTTGAGGCTGCGGCGCAGGATCGGAAAATCGGCGTTTACGCGGTGAATGTAGAAAAGACAGATATAATCGTCAGGGCGGATCCGTTCCGGCTCAAACAGGTGGTGGTGAACCTGCTTAGCAATGCGGTGAAATTCGGCCCAAAGGGATCAGAAATATTTGTCCAGTACGGCATGTGGGATGAATGGAATGTTCGGGTTTTCGTCCATGACGATGGTCCTGGCATTCCAGCGGAGAAACGCGATGAAGTTTTCGTCCCATTTGAACGCCTTGGGTTGGAGAGCTCGACAATTGCTGGGGCAGGGGTCGGCCTGACTTTGGTTAAACGCTTGGTCGAACGGATGAACGGCCATGTCGGCTTTGACAGCGGCCCAGACTATGGCACGACATTCTGGGTGACCTTGCCGCTCAGCCCAAAAAACCAGTTGGACCTTCAATTGGAAGTCGAAGAAGAAGCACAAGAGAACACGTCTATTCCTCAACCATAAATTCGATGCGCTTGGCCTGACGGTCGATGCAGCCAAGACCCATCACATAGCACAGCGACATGGGCATCAACGCGATGAACAAACAGATGTTCAGGGTCATGATCCCAATGGTCTTAGATTTGCGTTGAAAGACCAGGATCACCGGGGCCGGTTTTTCCTTGGGTGACAAACCGTCTTCATCGATTTCCAGTTCGAACCCTAAAGATTCAAAAGATTGAACCACCGTATCAATTCGAACATCGAAATCGATGGATGAATTCTCTGTACGGTCTTCGGCCTCAATCTCGGCCAAGGCTGCGCGCTCCACCCAATCTACTGATCGACGCCGCCCGACAAAGATTCCCAGCACGAACGCCATCAGACAAAGGGCAGCCAGTATCTCTCCAAAAATATGAATCGCGGCCTCCCGTTGCTAAGCCATAGAACCTAGCATTTTGCTTACCGCCGGAGGGGCCGGGATGCAAGAAGTGTTCGAAGGTTGGGGCGAGAGCGACTTTGGTGTGTCCAGTCGAGTGTCCAGTCGAGGGTTTTTTGTGTCCACCATCAATTTTTTATTTGGACTCAAAAACCGAAAGTCTAAAAAACGGATTCTATGTGACTTCAAGGCCTTAGACCTACAGGACTGGACACTCCTATAAACTGTCCCTTTATATCTTGGGGGCGATGTCGAAAAACTATTTTGTTCGCGAACATTTTAGGCTTTGCATTGGGCTGAATCTTAGTCGTAATTATTAGGTCGATCACCAATTTTAGAAACGGAGTATCGACAATGACATTTACAAATTCCTTTGACCATGAAAGCCCCTCTAAGAAAAAGCGCGCAGAGAAACAGCGTCGGGAAGAGGCGCGCAAGCAACAGGCAGCGGACTTGGAAAACGACCGCAAGGCGCGAATGCAGAAGGTGCGGGATAAATACTCCGATTCTGCCTCTATCCGTAAGCGTGCAGACAAGGCCCGTGCGGAGCGTCTTCAAAAATCAGAAGAGGCCGAAAGAGAAACGCGCCGCGACCGCCAAAGCCAGAAGGTGTCAGATCGAGCAAAAAAGGACTTGGGAGAGTTCACGGACCGTATCAAAAGGTTACGCAAGGCGGGGGATTACCCGAGGAAATCCAAACAGGCGAAAAAGCCAGAGCCAAAGGATATGCGAAACGACCTATCCCCCGGACCTGCGACCGAACGGGGTGCGGAGAGCCATCTTGAAAACAAAGATCACCGAGGCCGAACTCTTTTAGACGGCACCATTCGACAGATCGAAGAAAAGGCGCGCGAAGAGAAACGACGGAAGAATACAGCGCCAAAGAACTCCCCAACGGTTAGCCAGGATAAATTTAGAAACCTTCCGACACCTGAATTAGGGAATAAGGCTGAGCAAAAGGCGAAGAAGCAGATAAAGAAAGGACGCGGAAGACAAATGCTAAAAAAGAAAGGCGTCGGCGGTAAGCCTTTAAATCTTAAAAATTCTTTCCCTGGGTTTGACGATTTTAACATGTAAAAGAGAGTAACGTCGTGTATAACTTATTACAGGTATTTATATTGAGTTTCTAATATAAAAAAGTAGCTTGAAAGACGACCTTACAGCATGAATATACGAATCTCTGCGGTTGGTATTGTCTTTATTTTCATCACTGTAAGCTGGCTTGTTGATTGGGCGCTCTTAAAGCCCTTGAGGCAATGGGAGTATGTACGTACCACACTTCTTGAAGTTGAATTTGGCGAGCGTTGGCCAAAAGTTAATAGGTGGAAATCACCAGTCTCTGTTCAAGTGTTTCATAAAGTTAGGACACATGAGACGCTATTAAAGGTGGCGATTCAGCAACTTAATAATGTTTTCGCTGGGACCAACTTTTATCTTAAACACAGTAGCAATAATGCATTAATTTTTGTGCACTTCGAGCCATTTAAAGATTTTATAAAAGAATATGGTGAGGATTTTTGCCTGACCAAAGAGCAGGCAAAATTACACGCCGGAGCAGGCTGTATATTATTTGAAGACGATGGTTCTATTGTGTCCGGGTCTATTTGGATTAATCCAGAGTTTCCACAAAAATATTTTTATTCAATTTTATTAGAAGAGCTTACTCAAGTACTTGGCCCGGTGAATGACAATGCATTTGTTCGGAACAGCCTATTTTTCGAAACATCTAATGGTGCACCCAACAGGAAAACTTTATCGACCCTCGATAAAAAACTCCTCGTCTTCCTCTACAAACATCTGAACCCCGGCGACGACGAGGCAGCGGTGCGTCGGGCGTATGATAAATATTGGGATGGGATCGTGGTGGAGTAGGGGCGTGTTGGGTTCGTTTCAGAAAATTGTCATATCTTTTGCATTTTTGGCCGCATTTTCGTCCCTCCCTTTTCAGCAAATACTCCCCTTAATTCCACTCTGGTTTGCCCAAAATTCACCAAGTCAACTACAGTGAAACAATAACCATGTGTCCAGTCGAGTGTCCAGTCGACGGTTTTTTGTGTCTAGTATCAATTTTTTATTTGGCGCAAAAAAATGAAATCCGAAAAAGCGGGTTCAGTTTTACTTCAATGGCTTAGACCTATGGGACTGGACACTCTCGTAAACTGTCCCCTTAACCATAAAACACAATGTCGAAAAATTATTTTGTTCGCGAACATTTTAACCTTTGCATCGTGATTCAATTTGCGCTCAATACTATGGCCCTAACACACAACGACCAGGGCAAACATCGTGAGCGATACAATCATTCGAGAACTGGACGAAGGCGATATCCAAGCCTTTATTGATCTCTGCCAAGAACAGGCGGCGGAGACAATTCCCCACATGTCATTTGAACGCGACGTGGTCGAACGCTACGCCCAAGACGCAATTATGGCCGACGATTTTTTGGTCCTTCTGGCCGAACGTGACGATGCGCTGATCGGCTTTCCAGTCGGCTTCGCCAATCCCTACATGTTTTGTCGCGGCGTTACCTGCGAGCAAGAAATCATGTACGTCCGCCTTCAGAACCGCGGTGGTTTTGCGGCGGCTGGGTTGATCCGGGCGTTCACACTCTGGGCCGAAGAAAAGCAAGCCTTGGAAACTTATACCGGCGTCGCCAATGCCTTTCACACCGAACGCGCAACTTCATTTTTCAAGCGGGCAGGGTATGAACCTGTCGGCACTTACCTGAGGAAAATTCGCCATGATCTTCTGCACTGAAAATTTTCGTCATGTCCATCACCGGGCAGGCGCTAGCACCACTGAACCAATCAACGCACGCCGGTTTAAAGGCGGCGGCGGCAAAGGCGGCGGCGCACCTGACACCAGCGCCCAAGACGAACAACTGAAACTCGCCAGAGAACAATTGGAAATCACCAAGGGCGAAAAAGAAAAGCTGGAACGTGAAAACCAAGCGCGACGTCGCAACGTAAAAAATCGTCGTTCTTCCCGGTCCTTGCTGTTGTTCGGTGACGAACGCGGTGTCGATAACAAAGCCAACGAGACCCTAGGGGGCAAGTAAACAATGGCGTCTGCAAAAGCAAATCACCCGGACCTGAAACGTTTTAAAAACGCCAAGGTGCGCCGAGATCTTTGGAACGGGGTACTGGAAGAGGCCTATGCCTACTGTCTGTCCCAATACGAACGGCCCACATCCGGCACGCCTAACCACCTACACCCAAACCGGCCTCGACCCG
>JABJKH010000100.1 GCA_018660465.1 Rhodospirillaceae bacterium | reverse complement strand
GTCGTGCGTTCACGGGGTTGCTCCCCTTGTTTGCCCTATCTTTATAATCCTACGATAAGGGAATAGGCTAAAATTGCAAATGGGTAATCGATAATTTGCCAAATCCCACTAAAATGTCGACTTATAGGGAAAAAACATATGAATTATTTCTCGCATCTAGAATGTGTTGAAAGCGGCGAACAATTTCCAGGGGATAGTCCTTTCAACAACCCCAGCACAGACGGCGACGTGTTGATGGCGCGGTATGACTTGGACCGGATTCGCTCAGAGGTATCGCCGGAAGACATCACGAAGGGTCCCGCGTCATTGTGGCGATATGCGCCGATACTGCCGGTTTCTGACCCAAGCCAAGCTGTTAGCCTGGGCGAAGGCTGGACGCCGCTGCTTCGGGTGCCGGCGCTGGGCCGAGAACTCGGCTGTTCCAACCTTTACCTCAAGGACGAAGGCCGTAATCCTTCCGGCACGTTTAAGGACCGGGGCGCAACCGTCTGCGTTAGTCGCATGCGAGAATTGGGTGTTGAGACGGTGGTCCACAGCAGTTCCGGTAACGCAGGTGCTGCGTGGGCGCTTTATTCGGCGCGGGCTGGGATAAAATGCGTCAACCTTCTGGCCCAAGATACCTTGCCCGCGACCCTGCAACAAAGCCTGTTTGCCGGGGCCGATACGTATCTATTAGACGGTGCGTGGAGCGAAGCCGGGCCGATGGTCAGTCGCGCCGCCGAACGCCACGGCTGGTTCAATATCTCAACCCTGAAAGAGCCCTACCGCATGGAGGGTAAGAAGACCATGGGCTATGAGATCTGCGAACAATTCGGCTGGGAATTGCCAGACGTGATTGTTTATCCGACAGGCGGTGCCTTGGGCGCGCTTGCGATTTTCAAAGCGTTCGAAGAATTAAAACAGCTGGGCTGGGTCAAGGGCAACCACACGCCACGGCTTGTGGTTGTACAATACGCCGGCTGTGCGCCCATCGTTAAGGCGTTCCAGGAAAATCGCAACACGGTTGAGCCTTGGGAGAACCTGGATGTCCCGCCGGGAGGCTTGAAATCAGTGTCTTCTCCGGGCGGTCCAGCAGCGCTTCGCTTGCTGAGAGAAACCAAGGGTTGTGCAATCGCCGTGGAAACAGAAGAAGCCATGCAAGCCGTCGCCACTCTTGCTCGTTTGGAGGGCCTGTTTCCGTGTCCTGAATCCGCAACAGTCGTGGCTGGTCTAAAGCGCGGGCTTGAAAGTGGCGATATTGGCAAGGATGAACGGGTGGTTCTGATGGCGACGGGATCAGCCATGAAATCAACGCCAATTCTTTCTGCCCCTGAGGCGAAGAGAGTTGCGCCAGGAGACGATCTTTAACGCCATTGACCTTCTGACTCGTAATCACCATTATTTCTATTATGGGTAATTTATCAGACACAAAAATTCTTTATATTGAAGATTCAGAAACACAACGCCAACTCGTCAAATCGGTTATTGAAGAACAGTGCGGATTCCACGTAGATACTGTGGCGACGGGGGCGGAAGGTCTTAAATCCTGGGCGGTCGGATCATACGACGTTTTGGCTGTGGATTATGAACTCCCGGATATGAATGGCATCAATATTTGCCATGCAATTTTAACCGAACAACCAGAACTCCCCATCGTCATGGTGACGGGGAAAGGTGACGAGTCGATTGCAGCCGAGGCCCTAAATATAGGCGTTAGTCACTACATAACCAAATCTTCACCGACGATTTTTATGAGTCTATTGCCTGTTATCATCAGGAAACTCGCTGATCAGGCGGTTGAATTAAGGGAGAGGAAGAGAGCAGAACTCGCGTTAAAGAAAAGTGAGGAGAACGCACAACGGGAACGCGAACTTTTAATTGGCGCAATCAGTAGCTTTAAAGATGGCTTTGCCTTCTATGATAAAGAAGACAAGCTGGTGATCTGTAACGAGACTTACCTAGCAGCGATGAATGGCAAGGTTGATGAGTTGTTGCCAGGAATGAGCTATGAAGAAGTCCTTCGTATTCGCGCTAAGCATAATCCGTCAACGGCCAGTGAAGAATGGATTCAAGATCGTATTCGGCATCATACGAATCCGACTCAGCCGTTTGAGTCCACCCAAGCCGATGGTCGCGTCTTCCAACTTCATGATTTCAAAACTCAGGACGGTGGCACCGCCACGATCCGTATAGATGTCACAGATTTAAAGAAGGCGGAGGAAGACCTACATGCAGCAGAAGAACATAGTCAACTCATTCTAGATTCAGTTGGTGAGGGAATTTACGGCGTTGACTCTGACGGTAGCTTTACATTTGTAAATCCAACTGCGCTTGAGATGCTTGGATTTACCGATAAAGAATTAATAGGCAATAATTCACACGAATTAATCCATCACACCCATCCGGATGGCTCGTCCCATCCAAATGAAAAGTGCCCCATGCTCCTTGCCCGTTTAGATGGCAAAGATTATACGGACTCAAATGATGTGTTCTGGCGAAAGGATGGCACAAGTTTTCCCGTTGAGTACACCAGTAAACCAATCATGAAAGAGGGGGAATTGGTGGGCAATGTCGTGGCGTTCAGAGACATCACCGAGCGCAAAGAAATTGACCGTATGAAGAGCGAATTCATCTCGACGGTCAGTCACGAATTGCGCACGCCGTTGACGTCAATCAAAGGATCGCTGGGGCTTTTAATTGGTGGAGCCGTGGGTGCGATGCCGGAGAAGGCGGGAGGGATGTTAGACCTTGCGGCTAGGAATACCGACCGCCTGATTAATTTGGTCAATGACATTCTGGATATGGAAAAGCTTGAATCTGGCGATTTAGAATTTGATTTCCAAACGCTCGACCTTTCGAAATTGGTTGCCGAAGCGGTTGAGACCAATAAGGGATTTGCAGACGAGCATGATGCTATCTTTATTCTTTCAGAAACGCCTCCGGATGTTATGGTTGAGGGTGACGGCAGTCGCTTGTCCCAGGTGATTGCCAATTTACTCTCCAACGCGGCGAAGTTCTCACCTGGCGGTGGCGAAGTTGAAATATCTATTGCTCAACAGAATAGCGTCGCACGGGTTTCAATCTCCGATCATGGCCCAGGCATCCCCGAAGGTTTTGGCGATCAGTTATTCGAAAGGTTCACTCAAGTAGATTCGTCTGCCACCCGTCAGAAAGGTGGCACGGGATTAGGATTGAACATTTCCAAGTCGATTGTTGAACGGCATGGCGGGACAATCGACTATATCTCTGAAGTCGATTTCGGCAGCACCTTTTTCTTCACCTTACCTGTTTCTAAATAATAATTTTGGAGTGAACGATGAGCAACGTAAATGGTTCTTGGACGGCGCACTTTGACGGCAATATGATGTGGTCCAATGCGGCCTTGGTCACCAAAGGGATGGCTCCGTATGGCGCGGTTGCGCTGGGCGAGATTGACCAAATTTGCGAACGACTTCGGGTCCGCCAAGATGAGCCCGAGGCCTGGAACGAAGAATGGGTCGCTATGGGCGAGCGTCTGGAGAAGGTCGCAATCGAAGCCGAGAACAATGGTCATCGCATGACCGCTGGAAACTATTTTCTACGCGCGGGGATGTATTATTTCACCGGCGAACGCTTCTTATACCCAGGGCCGGAAAAAAAGGAACTGGGGCGTAAAGCCATCGAATGCCAGCAGGCAGGAATCCTGCGTCGCCATCCTAACGTGGAGCGGGTTGAAGTTCCCTATGAAAATACAACGCTGCCTGCCTTGTTTATGAAGGCGCAAGGAGTGTCAGGCCCGGCCCCGACCATTGTCGTGTTCGACGGTATGGATAACTGCAAGGAAATGAGCATTCTTTTTGCTGGGCTGGAATTTGCCGCACGGGGCTGGCACACCTTGTGTGTTGATGGGCCAGGGCAGGGCGAAACCCTGCGCCTGCAAGACCTGTATGCGCGGCATGATTATGAAATCGCGGGTGCGGCTGCCTTTGACTATCTTGGGACCCGAGCTGAGGTCAACGCAGCTAGGGTCGGGGTGATGGGTTACAGCTTCGGCGGTTATTATGCTGCACGGATCGCAGCGATGGAACCGCGCTACAAAATTGGTGTGGCGATGAGCGCCTTGCATTGGGATCTTGCCGGTTGGCAGCAGAAAATTTTTGATCGGCAATCTGGTAACGCGACATCAACACCACAATCGGCATTCCATTTTCGGTGGATCATGGGGCACTTGGATGACGCCCAAGCGGCGATTGAAAAAGCCAAAAAGTTTTCGATGGTTGATCTCGCGCCAAAGATGACAACGCCCTTCATGATCGTTCACGGCGACAATGATAAAGTCGTTCCCGTTGCCTCAGCTCATAAGCTGTATGAAGCCATCGGCTCAAGCAACAAGGCGCTCAAAATCCTAACATCAGAAGACGGCGGTCACTACCACGCCCAAGCCGACAACCGCCAAGTCGGCACCGATGTGCTTGCGGATTGGATTGCGGAGAATATTTAAGCGAGCGACCCGCCTTATCCCGTAATCTCACTGGCGACAGGCAGGTCTGTAAAGACGCAGTTCTGTAACCAACTCGTGACGTTTCTTGTCAGCGCCGTTGGACCCATGACGACCAGAGATGAGTCGGCGATGGCCTTTTTGTAGGTGACCTGTTCCATCCAAACGTTGACCATCGTCTTGACCGACGTGTTGAAGTAGACATCAATTTCCTTTCCAGGATTAATCGTGCAGACATCAATTTTTTCATCGCTAACGATGATCCACCAATCGGGTGAGTCTTTGAGGTCGGAAAACTCAAAATGCAGGACGGTCTCAGAACCCGGAAGTTTTTCCGGCACGATACTGCGTTCCAAATAAAGCATGAGAAGGCCAACGTCATAATCAGTGTCGGTCAGGTTGGACTGCGCCCAGCGCATGCCCCAATGACCAACCGACAAAAGGATCGGCATCAATTCCTTGCAAGACTCCGTCACGAGATATTCGTATCCCCGCTGTCCGGGAATACGCTTGCGATAAATCAAACCGCGTTCGTCGAGCATCGCCAACCGTTTGGTCAAGATGGTCGGCGATATGAATCCTAGGCCCCGCTGCAGGGTGCTAAACCGTGTGCTGCCCGCCAACAATTCGCGAATGATCAGGATCGTCCATTTTTCCCCAAGGATTTCAGACGCCTTCGCAATTGGGCAGAATTGATTGTATTCCATGTGCTGAGAAGCCCCCTAACTCCACAAAGTGTAGTTGATTACATCATATTCGATAGGAGATTGCTACACTTTCTGAGGTATCAGCCAGGCAAGCCGGTTCCTATTCTTTGGTCCTTCAAACATGAACCCAAAGATAGGAGATCAAAATGAAACACGGAAAAATATTTACCCCAGAGACCGCCCCCTCGGAAAGTGCCGGAACCCTTCGTGCTCTTAGTGAGAAACTCGGCTTCGCGCCGAATGTGTTTGCTGTTATGGGGGGAACACCATCGGTTCTAGGTGGCTTCGTCACCTTGAACCAAAACTTCGGTAAAACATCCTTGTCGGCGACAGAACGCGAAATTGTACAGATTGCCGCGAGCGTCGAAAACCTCGGCAAGTACTGCGTTGCCGGGCATACATCATTTGCCAAAAAACAAGAGGTGCCCGATGACATTGTAAAAGCGGTTCGGACGCGCGGCGTAATTCCTGATCCAAAACTCGCGGCGCTGCACAAATTCACCCGCCTCGTCGTGACCAACAGAGGCAATCTCTATAAAGGGGAATTGGAAGAATTCTTGGACGCGGGATACACAGAATCCCAAGTGCTCGAAGTTATCCTCGGCGTTTGCGTGAAGATGTTCAGTAACCTGACCGATAACGTTCTGGGCCTTCCCCTCGACGATGCCTTCGTCGAATACGCCTGGGACCCGAAGAGTGCGGATGGATTTCCAGAGTTTGAGAAGGAAGCCGCGTAAAATACCTTGGATGATGTAGGGCGGGCTGATTGAATAATAGTTCCATAATTTCAGGAGCTGCTATGATCAAGGCCCGCCCTATCGAAGAAGCAGACTGGCAAGAAGTTTGGCAGATTATTAAACCCGTGTTTCGCGCGGGGGAGACCTATCCCTATCCTATGGACATCACTGAGGATGAAGCCCGCCGAAACTGGATTGATGCGCCGTCTGCAACCTATGTCGTCGTTGATGAGAACGAAGACGTTCTCGGTACCTACTACATCAAACCAAATCAGCCCGGCCTCGGCGCGCACGTCGCCAACTGCGGCTACATTGTCTCGGAAAACGCCCGCGGCCAAGGCGTCGCCTCAGAGATGTGCAAACACTCTCAATCAGAAGCCCAGGCTCAAGGCTTCACCGCCATGCAATACAACTTGGTTATCTCAACCAACGAAGGCGCGGTCAGACTCTGGCAAAGCCAAGGATTCAAAATCGTCGGCACCCTGACAGGCGCGTTTAAGCACGCAAGGCTTGGGTTCGTGGATGCTTATGTGATGTATAAGGAGCTAGCGCCTTAACTGGGCGTATCCCGGTTCTTCTCCCACCAATCTTTTAGCCACCCCTTATTCCCGCCGAGCGCGATGATTTCCTGCAGGGCTTCTGGCACCGGGGCGAAGGTGAGTTCGATGTTCTGGGTGTGATTGGTGAATTCGCCGGTTAAGTAGTTCACTTCCAAGGTGTCCCCCATTTCCACTTGATCGATGACGCCGGGACAGTCGGCCAGCACACGAAGGCCACAACCGACCGCAGCACGGTAGCCTAAGAAGGGCATCGAGTCGGCGACCAAACCAAGGCCTAAGGCCTCCATCGCGACGTAGCCATTCATCTTTGGCCCCATGCCAAAGTTACGGCCCGCGACGATGATGTCGCCAGGTTTTGAACGTTCATGAAAGCCGGGATCAATCTGCTCAAAAAGATGCGGCACCAAGTCTTTCGCATCAAGATAGCGTCCAGAAATCAGCCATGGCGGTATGACCACGCCGGGGTGAGGGACGTTGTGACCGAGCGTGTACGCACGACCCTTCAGGCACCAGTTAAAGTCACTCATCTCTGGTGTTCCTCAGAAAATTTAACCACCGCGTCGTTGCTTCGGGGGTCGGTGACTTTGCCTGTGATGGCGGATGCCGCGACGGTGGCTGGGCTCGCCAAGAACAGTTCGCAGCCTTCTTCTCCCATGTCGCCATGCAGATTGGTAGAGGCTGTTGAAATTGAAACCTCGCCTGTATGCACCGGCCCCATGTTGCCAGCATTGCACGGCCCACAGCCTGGCGGCAGCATCATCGCCCCCGCGTCATAAAAAATATCCAGCAAGCCTTCTTTCCGAAGACGCTTGTTGGAATCTTCCGTGCCGGGAACAATAAACATTCGAACCCCAGGGGCGATGTGATTGTCTTTCAGGACCGATGCGGCGATTTCCAGGTCTTCCCATTTACCTGATCCACAGGACCCAATGAAGGCGTGGTTAATAGGTGTCCCTACAACTTCGGAAACATCAACGCCGTTGGCGGCACCGCCGGTTAATGCGACCTGCGGTTCGACGTTGCCGAGGTCAATCGTCAGGTCGGCGTCGTATTCAGCGTCAGGGTCGCTATAAACGGGCTCAAAAGGTTTTTTTGCAATGGCGCGAATTTGGGCGAGCATTTCTTCGGACGGCGGAATGAATACGCCAATGGCGCGGACCTCTGTCGGTGATGTGGTCAAGGCGACCCGGCCATCCCAATTGAATTGATCCAAGCCGGGGCCGGTCAGTTCCAGAACCCGGTAATCCATATCGACACCATAGGCACCGCCGGCTTTCAAATCCTTTGCCATCTGAAAGCCGACATCGCGGGCAAAGACGCCGGGCTTGAGCTTCCCTGTCATGGTCATGCGAATGGACTTTGGAATTTGCGTCCATAGTGTTCCCGTCGCCAGCACCCGGGTGATCTCTCCGCCAGCTCTTAACGCGAACGCGCCGATGGAACCGTGGGTGGTGCAGTGGCGGTCATTGTCGAAGACGAACATGCCGGGAAGGATGATGCCGCGTTCATCCAAAAATATGTGCCCATGACCGCCTTGGCCGACATCGTAGAATTGCTCGACCTTCCAGTCGCGGACGGCTTCACGCACCGTCGCGCCGATCTCTGCCGCGCGGGCACAGGTATAAAGAACCTCGTGGTCGGTGACGACGACGACCCGGCTCGGATCATAAAGACGATCAATGCCGAGGCTGTCCAATTCGTGCTTGCTGGGAAGAACCAACGCGTCGTGGATCATAATCACTTCGGGATCGGGAAAGACGATGTCGCCGGGGCTGACGCTTTCCTTGCCGGAGGCACGCGCGAGAATTTTCTCAACCGCGGTCATGGGACGAATTTTAGACATTCTAACCGTACCTAATCTCAGTCACTTCGATGAGCGTATTCCCCGCCGGGGTTTGGATATAAACTTCGTCACCAACTTCTGTGCGCAGTAAAGCCCTGGCAACAGGTGATACCAAGGTAACGCGCCCCGGCCCGTGTTCGGCTTCGTCCACCCCAACAATGGTCACGGTATTTTCAACCTCGCTGCCGTCTGTGGTGACATAGGTTACTGTTGCACCAAAGAAGGCACGGTCATGTTGGGTCTGTTCTTCAGGATCAACAACGTTGGCATTTTCCAATCGTTTGGTGAGAAACCGGATGCGGCGGTCGATTTCACGTAAGCGCTTTTTACCGTAGATGTAATCGCCATTCTCAGACCTGTCGCCATTGCCGGCGGCCCAGGAAACAGTATCGACCACCTTCGGGCGATCAACTTTGACCAGTTCCGCCAATTCGGCTTCAAGGCGATAGAATCCATCCTTGGTCAGGTACAGCCGTGCGTCTTTGGGCAGGGGCTGCGCCGGGAGATCTTCATCGTCTAGGTCTTGTTTAGCAGAGGGTTGGGTCATGGGTTTGATCATGGGGACCTATTATAGTGCATGTTGGAGAGCGCTGTAAAAAGGTGAAGTTCCGGGGATTTTAGCTGCTGAACGGGTCCATTCCAATACAGTTCCGAAAGGTTGCCCTTCAGATAAAGAGCTTTCAGGCGAGAACTTTATGATTAAGATGAGGGGACATGTGCATTTTAGGGGTACGTGACTTTGGTTGATCATCGTAAATCCGATTTCGGACTGTCGCTGTTACGCAGTTTCTTGGCGGGATTTATTTTATGGTCGTTTGCCCTCGGGCTACCTTCAATTTCCGAAGCTGCCAAGCCGGATCGAATTTCCGTTGCTTACTGCGCTGACTGCGTTCAGTTCCATTTCAGGGACCAGAATGGCAAGGCTGCGGGTATGATCATCGACCTGTGGCACCTGTGGTCAGAAAAGACGGGCATAAAAATTGACTTTAAAGCAGCGACCTGGGCCGAGACTCTGCGCATGGTGGGGGCGGGGGAGGCAGACGTCCATGCCGGGTTGTTTTTCAACGATGAGCGCGCCAAGTATCTTGAATACGGTTCCCGCCTAACCGAAACCGACACAAACTTTTTCGTTCATAAAGACCTGCCGCATATTGAAACGGTGGAGGACTTGACTGCCTATCGGGTGGGGGTCCTGGCGGGTGATTATGTGGAGGGTTTCCTAAAAAAGAAATTGCCGAGTGGGACCATCGTTGGGTTCAAGAACTACGACGACCTTATGAAGGCGTTGCGTGAGGAAAAACTTCAGGTCTTCGCCGCTGATACGCCGACCGCTATTTTCCATCTTCAAAAAGCCGGCCTTGGTTATGTCTTCGAGGCGCCAAATAAGACGCCCCTCTATCGAAGTAATTGGTTCGTTGCCGCCACCAAGGGCAATCGGGAACTGATTAAGATCATCAATGAAGGAATGGCATTGGTGACGGCAGAGGAACGTCAGGAGGTCGAACGACGTTGGGCGTCAATTGCCGATCCCAAGGTGGTTGTAGATGTCGATAAAGTCGACAGTAAATTAAATCTTACGGATGCGGAAAAGAAATGGCTGGCGGCTCATCCGGTGCTTCGGGTTCATAACGAAGACGACTGGCCACCGTTCAATTTTTTTGGGGACGGGAAACCGCGGGGCTTTTCCATCGACTATATGAACAAGCTGGCATCTATGATCGGTGCCAAGGTGGATTACGTCACCGGCCCGACTTGGAACCAATTCCTCGACATGATGAAGAGCGGCGACCTCGACATCATGTTGAATATTGTAAAGACGCCGGAACGTCAGAACTACCTTCTTTATACCAAGCCTTATGCTTTCAATCCGAACACGATTTTAAGTCGCCAGGAAAAACCCTATGACAATTTGGACCAGTTGATCGGCAAGACCGTCGCTTTGCCCAAGGGGTTCTTTTACGAAGAAATTTTGAAGCGGGATTATCCGAAGATCAAACTTCATCTGGTTAAAAATACAGACGAAAGCATGAAGGCTGTAACCTTTGGCAAGGCGGATGCAGCCGTGGGAGAATTGGCTGTATTTAATTATCTCATGGCGCGGGAGATGAT
This sequence comes from Rhodospirillaceae bacterium, assembly GCA_018660465.1. Taxonomy (NCBI): domain Bacteria; kingdom Pseudomonadati; phylum Pseudomonadota; class Alphaproteobacteria; order Rhodospirillales; family Rhodospirillaceae; species Rhodospirillaceae bacterium. The sequence continues at coordinate 14,286 of JABJKH010000100.1, read as the reverse complement.
GACGGGGCTTGCGCTTTCCGGAGAGGTGAAACTGGGCGGCTCCAACTTCAGCCAACTCCAAATTGCGACGCGAAAGGAGACACCTCTGCTTGCGTCCATTTTGCTCAAAGCCATGGATGCAATCTCACCTGAGACCATCGAGGGCATTCGGGAACGTTGGATCAAGGCGGCGAATGTTTCTAAGACTTCTCGTCCAAAACTAAATTTAACAAATCAAGAAAAGGCATGGCTCGCCGCTCATCAAAATATTCGCTTGGGTGTGGACCCTGACTATCCACCGTTTGAATATATAGACGGCAATGGAGCCTATGCGGGCATGGCCTCGGATTACATAAGGCTGGTTTCTGAACGGTTGGGCCTCACCATGAAGGCCGTTCCGGGATTAAATTGGCAACAGGTCATTGCCGGTATCAAGGCGCAATCTATCGATGTTCTCCCTGCCGCCACTAAAACGGCGAAGCGTGACAAGTTCATGAATTTTTCTCGCCCGCACATGGCATTCCCTGTTGTTATTGTGACCCTGGATGACCACCCCCTTGTTGCAGGGCTGGGTGATTTAACGGGGCGTAAGATTGCCCTGCCCAAAGGATACGCGGTTACCCATGCAACCTTAGCCAAATATCCGAACACAAATGTACTCTCGGTTAATTCGCCCTTGGAAGCACTCCACGCCGTGGCCCTGGGGAAAGCAGATGCCACGGCAATTAATCTGGCGGTCAGCACCTTCCTTATAAAAAAGCACAATATTTCTAACCTGAAAGTGGCGGCTCCCACAGGCTTTGAATTGCCCGGTATGTCCTTTGCGGTGCGCAAGGATTGGCCAGAATTTGTGTCGATCATCAACAAAGCACTGGCCTCTATTACGCCGGAGGAAGAAAGCGCAATCCGGTCTAAATGGGTATCGGTGAGTTATGATACCGGAATCGATCTGGAGACGGCGGCACAGGTCGGTGTGGTTGTGGTTTTGGTCATCTTTGTGATCATTCTCTGGAACCGTAGCCTGAGCAATCAAATCAAACATCGTAATATCGTGGAGCAGGCACTCGCTGAACAAACTCGAATTCTTAATCTGACCATGGAAAACTTGGGTCAGGGAATTACCATGTATGATAGCGAGTGGAAGTTGGTGAGCTACAATGATCGTTATCGAGAACAATTTGATCTTCCAGAAGGGCTCTTAAAAGAAAACGAATCCTTCGATAACATTGTCGGCGCGACAATGCGCAAAGATCATAGTGAAAACTGGGAGGAAATGCTCGAACGTGTGAAGGACCCCTCACGTATGACCGAAGCTTGGGAACGCGACATGGTTCGAATAAATGGTCGCTCCATTAACATTTTGAGCAACCCGGTCCCAACTGGCGGGTTTGTTGTCACCACCACCGATATTACCGAACGTAAACGTGCCGAAAGTCAGCTTCGTCTTGCGTTGGATAACATGACGGACGGCATTTATCAGATCGATAATGCGTTTAACTATACCCTCTTTAATGATCGATATCGGGAACTTATGAATGTTCCTGACGCGCTAATTCAAATCGGCAAACCCGTTTCCGAGGTTATTAAATTTCTTGCTGAGCGCGGCGATTATGGCCCCCTTGATCCAGAAGATTTTGTCGCCGAAAGAATGGCCAAGTTTCGACATAATACGGCGGCGACATTTGAGGTCACAACGCCGAATGGAACGGTTGAACTGCGCCAAGCCCCGTCCTACGAAGGCGGGACCGTTTCCGTTGCCATCGACATTACAGAGCGCAAGCAGATCGAAGAGTCTTTGGCTCATGCCAAGGTGTTGGCCGAGAAGGCGAGCGAAGCAAAAGCCGAATTCCTCGCCACCATGAGCCACGAAATTCGCACGCCGATGAATGGCGTGATCGGCATGATCGATCTGCTACAACAGACAAAATTGGATTCTGATCAAGGGGAGATGGTGGAAATCGTTCGCAGTTCGGCTTACGCGTTGCTGACCATCATCAACGATATTCTAGACTTCTCCAAGATCGAGTCGGGAAAGTTGGACCTGGAACTGCTGCCAATTTCAATCTGTGAAATAGTCGAGGGGGTTGCCGAAACTTTATCTGCAACATCAAGAACCAAGAAAATTTGGCTGCGCACATTCATTGATCCGAAGATACCCGATGCGGTTCTGGGCGACCAAGTTAGAATTCGGCAAATATTGTTCAACTTGGTTGGCAATGCGGTCAAATTCACCGAGGAAGGCGGCGTTTTGATGCGCGCTGATTTGTTGGAGGTGAGTGCGGCAGATGAAGTGAAAATCTGCTTCAAGGTTATCGACAGCGGTATCGGCCTTACGGAAAAAGGCAAGGCGAGTTTGTTCACCGCCTTTGCGCAGGCAGAAAGTTCGACCACTCGCCGTTTCGGCGGAACCGGACTGGGCCTGACGATCTGCCAACGGCTGGCGGAAATGATGGACAGCCAGATCGATGTTGAAAGCGTCATTGATGAAGGATCGACCTTCAGTGTTACCCTGACCTTACCGCTGGCAGAGGATGAAAAGCTTACCCGCAATGAACAAGACCTGAGCGATGTAAATATCATAGGGATCGTACAAAATCCCCTCATCTTGGATTACATGAGGAGCTGGGGAGCGACCGTGACGGTGTTGGAAGACATCGGTGAAATTCCTGATGCAGTTGAAAAGTCTGCCAAGAACAAAGATGTCGTGACGGTTGTTTACATGTCCGGCGTTTATTTGGAACAAGGGGGACAAGAAGTCATTTCAGAAATTCAGTCCCGACCGGAAATCAAAGACACCGCCTTTGTTCTTGGCACGCGGGTTCGGACAAAGGACGGCCTGCAAGAATTTGATAATACGGTCTATGTGGAAACCAGCCCGAACCGACGTGCTTCGTTTAATCGTAGCTTTGCAGTTGCCGTAGGACGCGCCAGTCTTGAGGTTGAGTACGATGAAGTGGACGGTTCTGAAATTATCTTCGAACCCCCGTCAGTGGAGGAAGCCGAGGCCGCGGGCCAATTGATCCTGTTTGCCGAGGATAATCTTACCAATCAGAAAGTCATACTGCGTCAGTTGAATAACTTGGGCTACGCAGCCGAAATTGCGGACGATGGCAAAGATGCCTTGGTTGCCCTGTCCAAGAAATCCTATGCGATTTTGCTGACAGACTGCCATATGCCAAATTTAGATGGTTTTGGATTAACGGAAACTGTGCGCCGCGGCGAGGTTGGGACAGATACACGCCTGCCTATCATTGCGATTACCGCCAGCGCCCTGAAGGCAGAGGTGGACCACTGCTACGAAGTCGGCATGGATGATTTCCTTTCCAAGCCGGTGGAGATTTCCAAGCTGCGCGCGGCGCTCACCAAATGGATGCCAGAGGCGGCACCTAGCTCAGAACTCAAGATCAAGCACGCGGAGCCTGAGCCTAAAGATGAGTCGCAAAACGATGATCCCCCGGATAATGGCAACGGCGTGATTGATCCGTCCGCCTTGAAATCTGTGTTCGGCGATGACCCTGATACCTTCCGCGAGATTCTCAATGACTTCATTGGCCCGGCAACAGATAATACTAAAGACATCGAAGCTGGTTTCGAAAAGGAATCAGCCGCCGATGTCGCATCTGCTTCTCACAAACTCAAATCGTCGTCACGGGCAGTTGGCGCCAACGAACTGGCCGATATTTGTACGGAACTAGAGAAGGCTGGCAAAACAGACGACTGGGACACGATTACTAAGTTAGTACCGCGCCTCCCAGGCGTTATGGAGCAAGTCACCAGTTATATTGAAGGTTTGTAAAAATTAGAGGCTAATTTCAGGTCTTGCCAATATCCCTTAAACCTCCTAGAAGTCTGCCCAATATCCTCTGTGTCGGGGAGTGGCGCAGCCTGGTAGCGCATCTGGTTTGGGACCAGAGGGTCGCAAGTTCGAATCTTGTCTCCCCGACCATTTCTTCTAACTTTTTGAAAACAATAAATAAATTTACCGCGCACGTGTCAGTGTGTGTAGGATATGCCTGCACGCGTAGACATGAAGGCGGTAAGGGGCTGCTGGACGGAATCAAGTTGGTTGAGAAGGAACTTGGGGAACTGCGTTAGCATCAGTTCTCGTACGGTTTATAAGCGATAAAGCTCAGAACCTCATTCATTCCTCCATTACGCTGCATAGGCATCTTTACCTGTTGCCATTGCTTATGTTCTCTACCGTCGATCTTTAGATTGCCGACGGTGTACATGGGTTTCTTATTTTTATGGACCTCCATTAGAGCATCAAATAGGACTTCCTTACGGGGATGATCGGTTAACTCTAGCACCCGTTTTCCTGTTCGCTCACATTTCATATGCTCAACCAGTTGCGTGCCAAAGTGGATATACGTGAAGTCCTCATCCTCATACCTATGAATTGATATGTTTGGCCAATATTTCATGAAATCCTTACTCTGTAGGACTTCAAAATCTATATATCCTTGGCCGCCGACGGCATCTAGAAATTCTAGAAGCAGAGGATCGGTAATTTCATCTTTTGAATAGGAACTTATAAAGTCGTTGATGGCCATCTTAGTTGCTAGGCCCTATATAATTGTTCGTCTTATCTCAATTATATCAGTTCTTCTCGTCGTGTTCTAGGCGAGAAGATCTGAGGGGGTAATGATTTTCCTCCCCGACCAATTTTCACCCCACCCTATAATTTATAGTTTTGGCACTGCATATTTTTGCACGGGTTTCCGTTTGCAGTGTCTTCAAATTTTAATAGTTGAAATTTTTTTGATAAGTTCTTAGCCTTTAAATTCCAGGTGCTCAAAGGGGGGGGCTATGAGTTTTAACTATCGTCGATCAGTATTGATAATTTGGCTGGTTGGATTTTTTGCCGTCGTCCTGGCACCTTCGGCCTCAGCCAGTTCTTTGGTTGAGCGCGGCAAGTATCTTACCGAAGGCATTGCCGGCTGCGGCAATTGCCACACGCCATGGGGCGGACCGATGAAAGGTAAGTACCTGGCAGGCGGCAATAGCTTTGGCGACGACAAGGCTCCGTTCAAGTCGTACGCGCCCAATATCACGCCGGACATGGAAACCGGCATTGGTACGTGGACCGATGCCCAACTCATTACGGCGATTCGGGAAGGCACGCGTCCCGATGGCAGCGTGATCGGCCCGCCGATGGCGATCGAATTCTACAATGGTATGTCCGACCACGACGTGAAGTCGATTGTGGCTTACCTGCGGACGGTGAAGCCAATCCGTAACAGCACCCCAAAATCGGTCTATCGCATGAAGCTCATAGCTCAGAAGCCAGCCGGTAAAGTCGCCGACGTTTCACCCAGCAAACAGATTGCTTTTGGCGCGTACCTTGTTCTGATCGGCCACTGCATGGAATGTCACACGCCGTTTGTGAAAGGCAGAATGGTTCTTGCTAAGTTTGGCGCGGGCGGTCGGGTCTTCCCTGGGCCATGGGGCGAAAGCGTTTCCCCGAACATCACCCCTGATAAGAACTCAGGAATTGGCGACTGGACCGATGCCCAAATCAAGCGCGCAATTACAAAAGGCGTGCGGCATGACGGCACCAAGCTTCGCCCGCCGATGTGTTTTGGATGTTATAGCCAAATGTCAGAAGCGGATGTCGATGCGGTCGTCGCTTATCTTCGGACGATCAAGCCGGTTGAAAACTAAGTATTTTGGGAAGAATCACTGCCTCACATTGATATTTGAGCGCGAATAGATAAGTATAATTGCCATACCAATTTAAATAAAAAATATTATTGGGAGGCAATTAAAGTGCGTATATTTGCAAGAATCAGTCGTCCCGTTGCCTTTTGTATTGCGCTCTCTGGGTTGTATCTCACAGGTTGTGCTCAAACCCCGGATGACGGCGCAAATACCAAACTCCCGCCGGTCCATGAATTAGCGCGCCATGAGGACGATAATGTCCATCATGAAGGCGAGTTTCTGGTGCTCGACCCACCGCCGGATTACGAATCTAGTCTTTCAGAATTAGGGCTTTCTATCATCGATATCACTCATTTGGACGGCATGGGCTCAAAGCTGTATCACATGAAAATCGACAGTGGTGCGCATCCTTTTCACGCCCGCCACCTGCACGAACAGCGCCATCCAGAAGTCATCTCAGACGTTCATCACCATTTTGAACAACATGCGGCCGCTAAAAATAGATCCCACTATGTCAGCCGACGGGCGGCGAAGTGGGGCAAGGCCAAATCCAGTTGTGGTCGCGGCATTCGGATGGGCATGGTCGATGGGGGTGTGGATACCAAGCATTCGGCGTTTAAGGCCAGCAAGCTCGCCTTCCGCTCCTTCCACCGCAAAGGCCAAAAGATGTCTTCGATCTCGCATGGAACGGCAGTGGCGTCGATGCTGGTGGGCAGCAAGAAATATGGCAGCTTGTTGCCAGGCGCGCATCTGAGTGCCGCCAACGTATTTCACCGAACAAAAAAGGGAAGATCCAGGGCCAGCGCGAAAAGCATCCTCAAGGCGATCAATTGGCTGATCAAGCAGAAAGTACAGGTGATTAATTTCAGCATCGGTGGCCCGTCAAATAGGCTGGTGCGGAAGGCTGTTGAGCATGCGGATAAGCTTGGCATTATCATGGTTGCGTCGGCCGGAAATAATGGCCCCTTCACCCGAAAGAAAAGCTATCCGGCGGCCTATCCACCGGTCATCGCGATTGCGGCCTCCGACGAATATGACACCGTCGCACGGTTTTCGTCGGCGGGTAAGTATGTTGAATTTACCGCCCCTGGCGTCAAAATTTGGACGGCTATCCCTGGTGGCAGCAAGGCGATGTCCGGCACGTCTTTTTCTTCGCCCCTGGTTGCCGGTTTCACCGCTGCGGCTATTAAATATAAGAAGATCACCAAGCGAGATGCCGTGCGCGCTTATTTTAAAAAGATCGCCAAAGCCAAGGGAAAAAAGGAATGGGATCAGTACTCAGGTTGGGGCTTCGTCAGTGTTGCCTCCCCATGCTGAAAATTAAAGGGGCTGATTGGAATTACTCATGATTTATCGTGTTGCCGGTAATCACTTTACGCTTTGTTTTATCAGTTTGGTGATCCTGTTGGGTGCTGCTGGAATTATGACTCAGCAGGTTCAATTCTTAGCCGATAATATGGGTATGAATTTTATTCCAACCGAGGTCGCGCTGGAAGAAAACATCGCCATACTGATCGCTGCCTTCGGGGTGTTCCTTGAACATCGAATTTATTTATTGAGAAAAATTTACCCGGATACAATTCCTGAGTCTGTCGCCGAGTTTGATCAATATTCGCATAATGTCGGCGTGATGTTTATTATGCTTGCGATTTTGATGGAAGCCACGGACCTCTTCTTCCTTGCCCTAAACAGTTGGGGGTTTGCGATGTCTTCACTGAAATACCTAGAAATCTCGATACTTTTTAGCATCAACGTGCTGTCCGCTGGAATGTTTGTTATCTTCGCGGTGCGGTCGTTTAAGGAGTAAGTACTCCGACGGGTGTTGCGCCCTTAGGCACCGATTTTGGGTTTGCGCCGCCATACTGGCCGTGTCAGTTTGCCGTAATGAATGAGATCTCCTCTGAAAACTTAAAAATGGTTTCGACGCGGGGCGCGCGGGTGCGGATGATTGTGCTGTTGGCGCTGTTGGTTGCCATTGGCGCGATGTCGATTGATATGTACCTGCCGGCGCTTCCCGACATTGCCAAGGGGCTGGCGACATCGGATGCGGCGATCCAGCGCACGGTCAGCGTCTTCCTGTTGGGCTTTGCCGTCGGAATGCTGATTTATGGTCCTGTTTCCGACCGATTTGGGCGGCGGATGGTGATCTTGTCGGGGCTGTTAATTTTTTTCATCGCATCGGTCATGTCAGCATATGTTGCGACCGTCGAAGAACTGTTCCTGATGCGCATTTTTCAATCGATCGGCGGGGGCGCTGCCGCGGTCTTGGGTCGAACCATTGTGCGAGATTTATTTGCGGGTGTGGATGCGGCCAAGGTCCTCTCCATGATCCATATGGTGATGGGGATCGCACCCCTGGTTGCCCCGACCTTGGGCGGCCAGATTATGCTGTATAGTGATTGGCGCGGGATCTTCCTTGGCTTGGCAATATTTGGCGCGATGTGTTTGTCGGCGACGTTTTTCATGTTGAAGGAAACCCTGCCGCCGGAGCGCCGGGGAGACCTGAAGTTAGCGGCCGCCTTCATTGCTTATAGCCATATTCTGAAAGACCGGTATGCGGTCGGGCATATCATTGGCGGTGGGTTAACAACGGCGGCGATGTTCGTTTATATCACCGGGTCGCCGATGGTTTTGATCAGCTATTACGGTGTGCCGCCGGAATGGTTCGGCGCGTTATTTAGCATCAACGTATTCGGTCTGTTGTTGTCATCCTACCTCAACATTCGTCTGTTGAAGCGTTATACGATTCCGCAGATGACCACGGCTGGCCAAATGTCAGGTGCCCTTGGCGCAATTGGATTATTGGTCTTGGGGGGGACAGGCACCTTCGGCATCTATGGAATATTGGTTCCAACGCTTTTTATTGTCGGCATCAATGGCATGGTATCGGCGAACTGCAATGCGATCTTGATGCATCGTTACCCGCGCAATGCCGGCGCTGCGGCGGCGTTATTTGGGGCGACACGTGTTCTGTTTGGTGCGATTGGCGGGATATTGCTCAGCATCTTTACGTCGGGGACGCCCTTGGCATTGTGTCTGGCGATGTTCTTCTGTGCAGGAATGGCCCCCGTGGTTAGACTTGGGCTCGCCAGAGAAAAATACGCTTAAAGGCCAGGGAAAAGTACGCTTAAAGGATAAAGCTATGACAGGATCGTTTGCGGAACTTATGGACGTCAGAGGAGGGGACCTTCCCCCTGACGGCGAGGTCACAATCACCGGCGCTGATCCTGTCTATTCCACCCGATTTAAGATCGGCGATACAGCAGCATCTGTGCTGGCCAGCATTGGTGTCGCCGTGTCTGACATTTGGGACCTAAAGACCGGGCGCCGCCAGAACGTCACCATCGATACGCGCCACGCGGCGGCTGCCTTGCGCAGTACGCTTTATATGCAGCGACCGGGAGCAGATGGGACTTACGCGCTTGTGGCTGCAGAAACGAGTTCAGATACCCGGGCGATGACGCAACCTTGGCCGACCAAAGACGGTCGCTGGTTCCTGCCGCATTTCAGCCTGGCGCACTTGCAGGCAAGGGTGCAGGGAGTGCTGGGGTGTGAAGCGACACCGGAATCTGTCGCCAAGGCGGTCGCGACCTGGGACGCGTTGGATCTGGAGGCCGCCATTGATGAAGCCGGGGGCTGCGGTGCGATGGTGCGCAGCAACGCTGAATGGTTGGAACATCCGCACGGCAAAGCCCTTCAGGCGAAACCCGTTGTCGAGATCATCAAGATCGGTGACAGCGACCCTGAGCCCTTTCCTGACGGAGCTCTACCCTTGAGCGGTATTCGCACCCTCGACCTGACCCGCATTCTCGCAGGCCCCATTGCTGCCCGTACCCTGGCCGAAAACGGCGCGGACGTATTGATGGTTGCGGCTGAACATCTGCCCCAGGTCGACGAACACGTGATGGATACGAGCCATGGCAAACGCAGCTGCTTTATTGATCTAAAGACCACCGAAGGTGTCTCCGAATTAAAGGAACTCGTGCGCGGGGCCGATGTGTTTTCGCAAGGCTACCGTCCGGGCATACTAGAAAATCTCGGGTTCGGAGCTGAGCAACTGGCCGAACTTCGCCCCGGCATTATTTCTCTCTCGATCAGCTGTTTTGGGGCGGACGGCCCGTTTAGCCACCGCCCTGGATGGGAACAAGTCGGCCAGACCGTAACCGGTATTTGCCAAGAAGGCAGCCCAGACCGACCCAAGCTTCTCCCCGCTGCCGCGTGTGATTACACCACGGGTTATTTAGGCGCCTATGGCGCACTGTTGGCTCTGACCCGGCGGGCGCGGGAAGGCGGCAGCTACCTTGTTCGCGTCTCGTTGTGTCAGTCGGGCATGTTCATCTACCGCCAAGGCAAGACCGCCCCGGTCGAAGACGGCATGGGATTATCCGAAACCGAACTGAATGCCATTAGGATTGATACCACCCCCGCCTCTGGGCCCCTCCGCCACTTAGGCCCTGTTCTCAAACTATCTGAAACCCAACCTCACTGGTCACGCCCAACACCTGTGTTGGGCGGAGATGCGGCGGCGTGGCTGTAAATGTTTATTCACTGATCTCAGCTGGGTAGGTAATACTTGAATTTTGATGCGAATATGGTGCAATATTACACCATATTGTTTTCTCGTATAGGAATAACCCATGCCCCGCCAAAGTATATCTTTTACTGACCCCAATGCCCAATGGCTCAAGCAGAAGACTGACATTGAGGGCGAATATAAGAGTAATAGTGAACTTGTTAATGATTTGATACGCCAAAAACGAAGGGCTGAAACCACTGAAATCGAAGCAATCCGCGCCGCCCTCATTGAAGGCGAAAGAAGCGGAATTAGTGATCAGACACCGGAAGAAATAAGAGCCACCGTTCAAGAAAGACTGAGAGCTAATGGCAAGCTACCGGCTGAGTAATAAGGCGAGCGCCGATTTAGAACAACTTTACGAATATGGAATTTTGACCTTTGGCTTACGGTCAGCTGATGAATATTACGACGGGTTGTTAGCACAGATGCAGAAAATAGCCGACCAGCCAAATCTTTACCCTGCCGTTGACGATATCTATGCCGGATACCGGCGTGGCATGTGTGGCGTGCATTCGATCTACTACAGAATTGAAGCCGATGGCGTGACGATTGTCCGCATCTTAGGGCGACAAAATCCTTTCGAAGCTTTCTAGGAATAGGGCTAGGTAAAAAATGAAACTCGCAATCCTAGACGACTATCAATCCATCGCGACGTCCATCGTTGATTGGTCTGAGATTAAGGGGCTAAATGTCGTTTCGTTTGACGATCATGTTTTTGATCCGGAGGCGCTGGTCGCTCGGCTGAGCGACTTTGATGTGGTTATGCGCATTCGCGAACGGACTGAATTTCCGCGCGCGGTTTTAGAGAAGCTGCCAAAGCTAAAACTCCTGCTGGCGACAGGAATGCGGAACGCACGGTCGATTGATCTGGCGGCGGCGGATGAGCTTGGGATCACGGTCAGCACGACCGACGCGCTGCATCAGACAACGGTGGAGGTCACATGGATGCTGATCCTCGCGTTGTTTCGGGGGTTTCTGGAAGAGGTCGGCTCGGTTCGTAAGGGCGGCTGGCAACGGGGCTTGGGAGTGGGGTTGGATGGCAAGACCTTGGGCGTCCTTGGGCTCGGTAACATGGGCCAGCCCGTCGCCAAAATCGCGCAAGTGTTTGGCATGCATGTCATCGCCTGGAGCCCCAACCTGACACCAGAGCGCACCAAACCCCATGACGTTGAATGCGTTTCAAAGGAGGATCTTTTCAAGCGTTCCGATGCGATCACCCTTCATGTGCCGCACGCGAAAGAAACCGAAGGACTCGTCGGTGCGCACGAGCTCTCATTGATGAAGACGGGCGCATATCTCATCAATACATCGCGTCCCAAAATCGTCGACGAAGAACCCTTTATCGCCGCCCTGACAAATCAATCCATTGGCGGTGCAGGCCTGGACGTTTTTAACATTGAGCCCTTGCCAGACGACCATCCATTCAGGCTTCTGCCCAACGTCATTTCAACCCCGCACATCGGTTTCGTGACCAAGGAGAATTACCAAATTTTCTACCAAGAAAGCCTGGAAAATCTGAAGGCTTTTGTCGATGGCAAGCCGATCAGGGTGGTGAGCGCGGCGGAACCGTTTTTGCCGGACTCCCAAGTCGCCAGCCAGATGCACAGGCAGGGCGGCAAGGCGTCGACAGCTTGAAACTCAGCCCAAATTGCACAATGATCTGATACTCCTAATAAATTTAAGGTTATGGAGCCGCCACAATGGCCGAGGATGATCAAGACGGCCACGCGGTTGTAGAAGAAGAATACGCAACCTTGGGTATTGGCGAAGGGCCCGGGCCAGATGAGTCCGTATCAACAAAACGTCTTATTGCCCTGATTGCGGGACCGGCATTCGCGGTGCTGCTTCTATTCTTACCTGCCCCGGAAGGCATGAAACCGGAAGCCTGGCGCTTGGTGGCGTTGGCGGTCTGGATGATTGTTTGGTGGCTTGGTGAAGCGGTGCCAATCCCGGCAACGGCCCTGCTGCCCATTCCGATGATGCCGCTTTTGGGCATTGCCAAGATGAAGCCGGTGGCGGCGAACTATGGCCACACACTGATATTCCTTTTTCTGGGCGGGTTTCTGTTGGCTGCGGCGATGCAGCGCTGGGGTCTGCACAAACGTATTGCGCTTCGGATCGTCACCTTTGTCGGCACCAGCCCCGGCGGCATCATCGTAGGCTTCATGGCAGCCACAGCGTTTCTGTCCATGTGGATTTCAAATACCGCGACGACGATCATGATGTTCGCCGTTGGCTTGTCGGTGATTGAATTTATCGCTCAGAAAGCACCCGACCGTTTGATGGTACGCAATTTCGGCGTCGCATTGATGCTGGGGATCGCCTATTCGGCTTCAATCGGCGGCGTCGGCACCTTGATCGGCACGCCGCCAAACGCGCTGCTCGCGAGCTTCCTGCAAAGCAACTACAACATTCAGATCGATTTTTTCACCTGGATGAAACTTGGTGTGCCAGTGGTTCTGGTGATGCTACCAATTGCGTGGTTGTTGCTGACCCGGGTGATCTTCCCGGTGCGTGATCTTAACATCGGGGATGCGAGTGGCGTTATCAGGGATGAACTCGCTTCCCTGGGTTCTATGTCCAAAGGCGAGAAAGCCGTCGCCATCGTTTTTGCCTGCGCTGCCTTCGGTTGGATATTTCGCAAACAACTTGCTAGTTGGACCGGCCTTCCGATCAATGACACGGCCATTGCCATGTTGGCAGCGACGGTGCTTTTCGCGTGGCCAATTTCGCGTGAGAAGGGCTACTTTGCCCTGGATTGGGAAGCCGCCCGCAATGTTCCTTGGGGGGTGTTGCTGCTGTTCGGCGGTGGCTTGGCACTCGCCGGTGGATTTAAAGGGACAGGTCTTGCAGAGTGGATCGGCAGCGGCGTATCCGGGTTCGATGTTAGTACTTGGGCGTTGGTCTTCATCGTCACGGTGGCAATTGTTTACCTGACGGAGATTACGTCGAACACGGCTTCAACCGCGACGTTCCTGCCTATTTTGGGCGCTGTGGCGGTTGGCCTGGGGCTTGACCCCAGGATGCTCGCCATTCCCGTCGCCCTGGGCGCATCCATGGCCTTCATGATGCCGGTTGCAACGCCGCCCAACGCGATTGTCTTCTCGTACGAAGACATGCACTTAGGCGATATGGTGAGGGCTGGGTTCTGGCTGAATATCGTCGCGATCTTAGTCAGCTTCGCAGCCATGTATTTCCTGGCGCCGATTGTGTTCGGGCTTTGATTTATCGTTCGGTTGGCGCGCTTAATGTCCCATGCTCAGCCAATAGGTGCCCGACCTTAACGTAGATTAAGCATCCTTCGTCTGAGAACGGGGTGTGCTCGCTCATATGCGGGCTGCGAATCCAACTGCCTTGGGGGTAGGTACCGTGTTCGTCTTGGAAGGTGCCCTCAATCACATAAATTTCCTCGCCGCCAAAGTGGGTATGGCGATTGAACTGGGTGCCGGATTGCCAGCGCACCAGGGCGACGCTTTCGGTTAGGAACTGATGCAGGGGTAAAACACTGAGCCCATCAACCATGCCCGGGACGAACCCTGCCGCGTGGGTGTCGAGCTTTACAATCTCCGCATCGCCCTCTTGGAATTGCCACAGCTTCACCAAAATCGTGCAGCCTTCTTTGGTAAAAGGTGCGTGGGATGTGCCGATAGGATTACGGAGATAGGATCCTGGGCCGAAGTCTCCAGCCTGATCAGAGAACGTACCCTCCAGCACCAAAAACTCCTCGCCACCATCATGAGTGTGAAGGGGGAAGTCGCTGTCAGGTGCAAAGCGAACAATGCTGGTCGCACGCGCAACTTCTCCGCCAATCCGATCTAACATGATGCGATCAACGCCCGAGCTAGGTGAAGAGACCCAGTCCTTATCGTCTGTATGAACAACCACCTGATCGTTAAAGTCTGCGTTGATGCGGAGGGTTTCGTCTTGCATCTAATTTCTTCCTTTGAGCAAACTACTTCTGAAAATTTATCCGAATTTGATGGCGATATGGAGAACAAACAATGGCGACGATGAGTCTTGGAGATAACACGGTCGAATACGATCAAGCAGGCACCGGCCCCGACATTGTG